>JAKOMY010000362.1 GCA_022702225.1 Microbacteriaceae bacterium
AGGGAGATCTTTCGTCGAGGGCGCGCTCGTCGGGATCGAGCACGCTGTCGCGCCGTCGGGTCGGCACGGGCCCCGAGTGTGGGTGCTGGTTCTGGACGTTATCTTTTCGTTACCTGGAAGACCGGTGAGAGCGTAAGGGCCGGGCCGCGGTGGGACACGTCGCCTTCGACCGCGATTCCACGCGACATCCGCGCGAGTCGGAAAGCAGCAGAATTGCCACTCTCACCAGGTGATTCGAGGAAAACACGCGCGCTGCGACGTCACAACATCGACGGAGCGTCGCGCCCGGGTCGACAAGAGGCCGACCCGACGAGGAAAACTTCTCGCCGAATCGGCCTCTTTGCGAAGGCTCTCGCCCACGCAGAGCGTTTTGCGGACTAGCCGCGGTGAGCCCGGTAGTAGTCGAGGAGCGCTCGGGTCGAGGAGTCCTGCGCGGCCAGGGCCTCGTCGTCGCCCTCGATCGCGGGGGCGATCTGGAGGGCGAGCTGCTTGCCGAGTTCGACACCCCACTGGTCGAAGGAGTTGATGCCCCAGATCGTGCCCTGCGTGAAGGTGATGTGCTCGTAGAGCGCGATCAGTTGTCCGAGCACGGAGGGGGTGAGGGAAGGAGCGAAGATCGAGGTCGTCGGGCGGTTGCCCGGGAACGTGCGGGCTGCGACGAGTGCTCCCCGGGTTCCCTCTGCCTCCACCTCTTCGGCGGTCTTGCCGAACGCCAGCGCCTTCGTCTGCGCGAGGAAGTTCGCCAGGAAGAGACCGTGCACGTCGCGACCGTCATCGGCACGGGGGTAGGCCGGGTTCACGAAGGCGATGAAATCCGCGGGGATGAGCCGCGTGCCCTGGTGGATGAGCTGGTAGAAGGCGTGCTGGCCGTTCGTGCCGGGCTCGCCCCAGAACACCTCGCCGGTGTCCGTCGTGACGGGCGTGCCATCCCACCGGACGGACTTGCCGTTGGACTCCATCGTGAGCTGCTGCAGGTACGCCGCGAAGCGGTGCAGCTGCTGCGCGTAGGGCAGCACCGCGTGCGACTGCGCGCCCAGGAAGTTCGTGTACCAGACGTTCAGGAGTCCCATGAGGACGGGCACGTTCTGCTCGATCGGGGTGGATGCCACGTGCTCGTCGACCGTGTGGAAACCGGCGAGCAACTCGCGGAAGACGTCGGGACCGAGGGCGACCGCGAGCGACAGCCCGATCGCGGAATCCACGGAGTAGCGTCCCCCCACCCAGTCCCAGAACCCGAAGGCGTTGGCGGTGTCGATGCCGAACGCCGACACCTTGTCGAGGGCGGTGGAGACCGCGACGAAATGGTGGGCCACGGCGTCGGTGCGCGCGGCATCGGAATCGTCGATCGCGCCCTTCTCGGCGAGCTGTGCCCAGAGCCAGTCGCGCGCGAGGCGGGCGTTGGTGAGGGTCTCGAGGGTGGTGAACGTCTTCGACGCGACGACGAAGAGTGTCGTCTCGGGGTCGAGATCTGCGGTCTTCTGCGCGATGTCGGTGGGGTCGATGTTCGACACGAACCGCGCGTGGATGCCGGCGTCGGCGTAGGGAAGGAGAGCCTCGTAGACCATGACCGGTCCGAGGTCGCTGCCACCGATGCCGATGTTGACCACGGTCGTCACCTTCTTACCGGTGACCCCGCGCCATTCGCCCGAGCGCACGCGGTCGGCGAAAGAGCTCAGGCGGTCGAGGACCTCGTGCACGTCGTGGTCGATCTGCTGGCCGTCGACCACGAGGGCGGGCTCGGCGCCGGCGGGACGACGCAGAGCGGTGTGCAGCACGGCGCGGTCCTCGCTGGTGTTGAGATGCGCGCCGCGGAGCATGTCGGCGAAACGCCCGCGCACACCGGTCTCGTCCGCGAGCGCGACGAGGGCGTCGAGGATCTCCGGGGTGACGAGGTTCTTCGACAGGTCGACGTGGAGATCGCCGACCGTGCGGGTGAGGTCGCGAGTGCGGTCGGCGTCGGAGGCGAACCAGCCGCGCAGATCGGGGGTGAAGCCCTCGCGCAGGGCGCTGAGGCGGGACCAGGCGGAGGTGGTGGTGGGGTCGATAGGCGCAGTCACGGGTTCCACGCTAGCGACCCGCGTCCTTCGCCACGCCGCGGATGACGAAGTACACCGGAAGGGCTACGGGCGACGCACGCCCGAGGAACGTCCTCCGCCGCCGGCGATCGCCTCGGGCAGCGCGATCACTCTCGAGCGATCCCACGGCTCCGTCCACTCGAGGAGATCGAAGAGGCCGTCGAGCAGCATCGCCGTGAACCCCCAGACCGTCTGCAGGCCGCGGGCCGTCTGCAGTGAGAAGGCGGGCCCGCGCCACTCCCGTCCGTCACGCCGGACGACGGTCACCCCGCGACGCGCGGGGTCGAGCAGGTCGGCCACGGGGGCTCGGAAGACCGCGGCGGACTCCGCTTCGTCGACGGCGCGGACCGGCGTCGGTCGGACCCACCAGCCGATGACCGGGGTCACCTCGTGCCGAGAGAACGCCAGCGGCACCGGATCGAGCGTCCCCAGCACCTCGACGCCGTGCGGATCGAGCCCGGTCTCCTCGCGGGCTTCACGGAGCGCCGCTGCCACGGCATCCCGATCTCCGGGATCCACCCGACCACCGGGAAAGGCGACCTGACCGGGGTGGGCGCGCAGGGTGCTCGCCCGCGCCAACAGGAGGACGTCGAGATCGCTGGGCACGTTCACCGCCTCGCGAGAGCTCGGGATGCCGTCGAGGACCCCGAACAGGATGAGCACCGCCGCGGCGCGAGCCTCACCCTCGACCGGGACCGCCCGCAGGGCCGGCGAGACGTCGCCGAGCCCCCGGGCGAGGAGGTCTTCGAGTTGGGCGCGGGGAGACGGCATGGATCGAGGCTAGCCGCGGCCTCTGCTCAGCGGGTTCTTAGCGCGACCCGTTGCAGGCGAAGCCGTCACCGTCGCCATCGAGCTTGTAGACGTCGGCACCGACGACCCGGGCGACGCCGTCGAAGTAGGACGGGCCGTTGCCCTTCCCACCCGCGCAGTCGACGTCGGAATCGATGGGCACGCACGCGTCGGCGTAGTTGGGGTCGCAGCCCTCGCCGCCGGATGCCGCTTCGACCGGCGCGGGCGGAGGGGGTGCGACGTACGTTCCTCGCGATGTGACCTCCGCGACCGGCGCGCGACCGACGGATTCGCTGAGCAGAACGCGCTCGGACTCGACCCCGTCGATCGTCGTCACGCGGTACACCGAGACCTTCTCGCCATCGACGCCCGCCGTCGACACGCGTGACTCTCCCGACGGCAGGGAACCGTCGTCCACCGTCGTCCGTTCGAAGGGCAGGGCGGACGTGACGGTCTGCTCCGACACCGCGACGACGGGTGTCGGCGACGGCGTCTCGGTGGGCGACGACGCCACGAGGCGTCGCGCGTCGCCGGTGGCCGCCGGCTCGGCGGATGAGACGGAAGAAGAGCATCCCGCCGCGAGCAGCACGGTCACGACGACCGCCGTCACCCCCAGGGCGATGTGCCGGGGTCGGTGGGCGCGCAGGCGCGCAGAAATTCGATCGTTCGCAACGGTCATCGTGGTGTTCCCCCCAGAACAGGAGCGCGGCGTCTTCGCCATGCTGATGCTCAGCAGACCAGATCGGAGGCGCCGAGGCAACCACGACTTTCACGCGCCAGCC
The DNA here is from genome assembly GCA_022702225.1 of Microbacteriaceae bacterium. GTDB lineage: Bacteria > Actinomycetota > Actinomycetes > Actinomycetales > Microbacteriaceae > Microbacterium. Next base: position 3,647 of record JAKOMY010000362.1, read on the forward strand.
GCGTCAGGGTCAGCGGCCGCCGGGCATCGCCCCCGCGGCCGCCGTCGTCGTGGTGTCGACGCGAACCGTGAGGGCGACCGTCCACCCCGTGGCGTTGTCTCCGGTCGTCGTGGCGAGTTCGAGCACTCCCCCGTCGTCGCCGAAGACGTTGTCGCTCTCGAGGGAGACGCGGGAGAGGTTGGATGCCGAGGAGGTGTAGGCCGCGTCGGCGTAGACGACGTCGCAGGTCGCGGCGGGCAGGGCCACCTGCGACGTCGCGATGGCGTTGGCGGCGTCGGTGATGGCGTCCGCGTTCGGATACACCTCGAAGTGGATGTGGGGCCAACGCCCGTCGTAACAGGCGGGGAAGATCGAGGTGAAGGAGACGACTCCGTCGGCGCCGACGACCTGAACCCCCCGCAGGTAGGTCTCGTTCTGGATGCCGGACGAGTACATGGAGTATCTTCCCTCGGCGTCGCAGTGCCAGACGTACACCGCGGCCCCGGCGAGGGGGACGTCGCCGTTCGCCATGTCGAGGATGGTGAGGTCGAGCGTCATGGGCACGCCCACCGCGGTCGCCCCGCCGTCCAGGCTCGAGCGCAGGTCGCTGCGCACGACCCCTGACCTTTCGAGGATGTCGGCGCCGTTCGAGCCGTCACCCGGGTAGGGGCCCGCCGTCTCTTGCGGGATCTCCCCCGCGGGCAGCGCGACAGCCGGTGCGGTCGTCGAGGTGCTCGGGGACGGCGCGCTCAGGGCGGTCGCGCTGGGGCTCGCGGTCGGGCTCGCGGTGGCCGCGGTGCCGGTGGGCGCGCACGCCGCGAGGGTCGCCGTTCCCGCTCCGACGGCGAACAGTCCCAGGAGACGACGGCGGGATACAAGCGTGCGGATGTCGAAGGGCGCACCCTGGTCGACGACCGGCTCGTCGGCTCGGTCGAGCAAGCGGCCCTCGTAGGCGGGACCTTCCGGGGTCATCTGGGTGTCGGGGATGCGGCTCATGGTCGGTTCTCCAAGGTCGAGGCGGGCGTTCCCCCGAGGATGGGGAACGCGGCCTGCCCCCGCCCTCACCGATCCTGTGCGCCGCCTGTGACATGGCATCCCCCGTCGGAAAGACCCGCCCCTCACCGGACACGCGCGTGTGAGGATGAGGAAGGGAGGTGCGCGATGACCGGAGTGCTGCACGCGGTGACCCTCGTCGTGAACATGCCGATCACCAAGATCGACGCGCTGGACGCGATCGCCTTCGCCGCCGACGGCGGGGTCGAAGATGCGGGTACCGCCCGCCCCCGCGTCTGGCTCGCCCCGCACGCGTGGGCCGAGGTCGAGATCCCGAAGTTCGCGGATCCCCCGCCGTTCGCCATCGACATCTACTCCGACGTCTCGGGGCAGATCGCGTGGGCGCAGGCCCGGCGTCTGCATGACGCTCTCGAGCGCTTCGGGTGGAACGTCTCGCCGCCGCGGGCGGGCGTGCGGTAGGCGGGACCGACGCGCGGCTAGCTTTCCGTGGGCGTACTGAAGAGGTTCACGACGTTGCCGTCGGGGTCGCGGACGAGTGCGGACCGGTTGCCCCACGGCATCGTGGTCGGTTCGAGAACGACATCGTCACCGGTCCGTCGCAGTCTCGCGAACTCGGCGTCGACGTCGGCGACTTCGAACTCGATGAGCACGGATCGATTCGTCGCGGGGACCACAGCACCGCCGAGCATCGCGACGGTGGCGCTGCTCGCGATCGCGAGGTTCACGCCGGAGCCGCGGAACTGCGCGAAGACGGGGGCGGGGCGTTCGGCCGACCGGCCGGTGACCCGCTCGTAGAAGGCGACGAGAGCGTCGAGGTCGTCGGTGACGATACGGATGGAGGCAAACGGCATGGCGTTCCTTCGATGGGGTCGACGAGATGAGAGCACCAGCCTCGCGGAGCCTCGCGACACCGTCCTGTCGGTGTTTCGCGAAATCCTCCGACGAGGTTCAGCCCTCGACCACCGACCGCAAGCGCCCGTAGGGGATCGCGAGGTCCGCGGCACGCAGGGCTCGTTGCGGGGGTCGCTCTCGCGTCACCTCGATCGACAGCATCCGGTCTCCTCGAAACGCCCGTACCCCGTCGCGCAGGCGGCACCACGCGATGAGGTACCACTGCCCGTCTTTGCCGATCGATCCCAACGGTTCGACGTCTCGGGTGGACTCTGCGCCGCTGGCGTCCTGGTATCGAAGGCGAACGACACGGTCCGCGCGAAGGGCCGCGGCGAACTCGGACGGGACGACAGCGTCATCCTCACTCTCGAGCAGATGCACGCGCGAAGCGAGCGCGCTGGCACGCGCCGCATCTTCTTCGGGCATGACCGCCAGCAGCTTGCGCATCGCCGTCCGGGCGGAATGCCGGAACGGACTGTGGCGAAGGGTGCCGAGCCCGATCAGCACCGAGAGGGCCTCGTCGAGGGTGAACCCCGCCGGTCCCAGCGTCGCCGACGCGTCGATCACGTACCCGCCGGTGCGGCCCGGCTCCGCCCAGATGGGCAGTCCCGACTGCTGCAGCGCTGCGAGGTCTCTTTCGATGGTCCGAACCGATACCTCGAACCTCTCCGCGAGACGGCGAGCGCTTCGCGGCCGCGGCGAGACGGCCCGAAGCTCCTCCACGAGGCCGTAGAGGCGATCGGTACGATTCACCGCCCCATCATGCGTCACGTCCCCCGCGGGACGACAATGCGGGCGGGTGATCGCGGGGATCAGCCGTCGAGACCCACCAGCACCTCGCTGCGCTCCCACAGCTGCCGAGCGAGAACGGGGTCGTCCGCCAAGCGGCTGGTCTTCGCCTGTTTGTTGTTGGAGTAGAAGCCGCCGGGGGCCCAGTCCACGCCGGGCTTTCCGAGGGCGAGCCACGTCAGACGCGCACCGCCGACCGACGTCGAGGTCATCAGACGTTGGGCGAGCGGACCGCCGTAGAGGAACTTCCACGGCCCATCGCTGGTGGAGCCGAAGTTCGAGGCGATGACGCCCGGATGAAAGGCCACCGCCGACAGCCCCGCATCGCCGAAGCGACGGTTCAGCTCCTTCGTGAACAGCACGTTCGCGAGCTTCGCGTTGCCGTAGGCCGCGGTCGAGGAGTACCGGTGCTCGCCCTGCAGGTCGTCGACGTCGAACCGCGGGAACAGCTTCGCCGCGGCGCTCGAGGTCTGGATCACCGACGCCCGCGACTCGACGAGCCGCTCGCGCAGCAGATTCGTGAGCAGGAACGGCGCGAGGTGGTTCACCTGGAAGGTCGTCTCGTACCCGTCTTTCGTGAGCGTGCGCTGCCCGAACACCCCGCCGGCGTTGTTCGCGAGGACGTCGATGCGCGGATAGCGCTCGAGGAGGGATGCCGCGAGCTCGCGCACCTGAGACAGCTCGCTGAAGTCCGCGACGAACGACTCCACCCCGAGCGTTCGGGCCACTCGCGCGGTCTTCTCGGGGTTGCGCCCCACCACGACCACCTCTTCGCCGAGCTGGGCGAGCTGTTTCGCGGACGCGGCGCCGATGCCGTCGCTGGCTCCGGTGATGACGATCGTGCGGGTCATGCGTACCTCCTGGTCGATGGCGCCACGTTAATGCGGGCACCGATGAGAACCGCGGGGCTTGCCCTCGGCATCCGGGGTCGATGAGAACTCACAGCCCGCTCCCAGCCCCGCGGGACCAAAACCGGCGGGCCTCGCGTTCTTACCCATGACGCTCGCCACAGGGCGTCATGACGAAGGGATACGCACCGTGAGCACGGAGTACCGGAAGACGTCGGAGGCGCTCAGCCGCCTCACCGACCGCCAGTTCGCCGTCACGCAGGACGACGCGACCGAACCGCCGTTCCGCAACGAGTACTGGGACAACCACGAGGACGGCATCTACGTCGATGTCGTATCGGGACAGCCGCTGTTCTCCTCGACCGACAAGTTCGAGAGCGGCTCGGGCTGGCCGAGCTTCACCAAGCCCATCGACGACGCCGCCGTCGTGAACAAGACCGACCGATCGCTCTGGATGACCCGCACCGAGGTGCGCTCCGCCGGCGCCGACAGCCACCTCGGGCACCTGTTCGACGACGGCCCCCGCGACGCCGGTGGACTGAGATACTGCATGAACTCGGCGGCGATGCGCTTCGTGCCCGTCAGCGAGCTCGAGGCGCAGGGCTACGGCGCGTACCTTCCCCTGTTCCGCGAGAGCCGGGCCTCATGAATCTCTTCCCCTTCCGCAACCGCAAAAGGAGCATCATCATGACCAGCGGACCTTCCGACACCGGCGAGATCACCCGTCGTCCCGGCACCGAGACCGCCGTCCTCGCGGGCGGCTGCTTCTGGGGGGTCGAGGACCTCATCCGTCGCCAGCCCGGTGTGCTCGACACGCGCGTCGGCTACACCGGAGGTCAGAACGACCACGCGACCTACCGCAACCACCCCGGTCACGCCGAGGCCGTCGAGATCGTGTTCGACCCGACGCAGACGTCGTACCGCGACATCCTGGCGTTCTTCTTCCAGATCCACGATCCGTCGACCCTGAACCGTCAGGGCAACGACGTCGGCACGAGCTACCGCTCGGCGATCTTCCCGCTCTCGCCCGAGCAGGAGAAGGTCGCGCGCGACACGATCGCCGACGTCGACGCGTCGGGCATCTGGCCCGCCAAGGCCGTCACCACGATCGAGCCCGAGGCGCCCTTCTGGGAGGCCGAGCCCGAGCACCAGGACTACCTGATCCGCATCCCGAACGGGTACACGTGCCACTTCGTACGCCCCGGTTGGGTGCTGCCCAAGCGCGAGCAAGCCTCCGCGTAAGCGACGACAGAGGGCCCGGATGCCATGGTATCCGGGCCCTCTGTCGTGTCACGTGACTGCTCGGCTGCGTCTCTCGATCAGCACGGTGTCGCGCCACATGCCGGCAGCGTCGCGGCCGATGCGCTCGCGAACCCCGATGGTGCGGAAACCGTGGCGCGCGTGCAGGGCGAGCGAGGCCTGATTGTCGGCGAAGATCGACGACTGGATCGTCCAGACACCAGCGGCCTCCGTCGAGGCGATGAGAGCCTCGAGCAGCAGGTGACCGATCCCCCGACCGCGGGCGTCGGCCTCGACGTAGACCGAGTGCTCCACGACCCCGCGGTAGACGGGGCGTGCCGACACGGCGGACACGGCCGCCCAACCGACGACCCGGTCGTCGACGACCGCGACGAGGCGATGCGCGACCAGCTTGCCCTCGTCGAACTCGCCCCACGTCGCCGGGGGCGCCGTCTCGAACGTCGCGTGGCCGGTCGCGATGCCCTCGGCGTAGATGCGGTGGACCTCCGGCCAATCGTCCGCGGCGAGCGGGCGCAGCGACGCGCTCACGCGCAGCAGGACCCCGCGTCGGTCGTGCACACGCCCGTCTCGGGCAGCACGAGATCGACCTGCCGTGCCGCCACCCGGTCGCCGGCGAGTTCCGCCGCGATCGAGCGCACCTGCTCGTATCCGGTGAGCAGCAGGAAGGTGGGCGCCCGCCCGTACGACTTCATGCCCGCGAGGAAGAAGTCGGGCTCGGGGTGCGTCAGTTCGGCGACCCCGTGCGGCGGCACGGAGCCGCACGAATGCAGATTCGGGTCGATGAGCGGGGCGAGCGCGCGCGGTGCCTCGACGATCTCGTCGAGACCGAGGCGGATCTCGCGCAGCATCGTCAGGTCGGGACGGAATCCCGTGGCGTTGACGATCACGTCGACCTCGAGGGCGAACG
>JAKOMY010000371.1 GCA_022702225.1 Microbacteriaceae bacterium
CTACATCTCCATCCACTCGGGCCTTCGCGCTCGGCTCGCACGCGACAACACTCGCGTTCATTGACACCCCACGAGGAGCCGTCATGACCACCATCGATGCGACCATCGACCCGCCCGACCTGGATGCCGCGGCGACCCTGGCGGCGACCGCCGCAGGCGCCGTTCCGGGGGTTCACTCGCTCGGCAGCCTGATCGGACGAGCTTCGGATGCCGTTCGTGAGCGCGTCGGTCTCGCCAGCGCCGTTCCGGGGGTGAAGATCGACACCGATCGTGGCGACTCGGTCACCGCGACCATCTCGCTCGTCATCGACTACCCGCACAAACTGCGAGACGTCGCAGACGCCGTGCGCACCGCGGTGAAGAAGGCCCTCGAGCCGCTCGGTCGCGGCGCCATCGCCGTCGACGTCGTCGTGACCGGGGTCTTCGGGCCGTTCGACCGCGACGTCGTCGAGGAAGCGGAAGAGAGGGCGGATGCCGTCGCCGCCCGCACCTCGGAAGCAGTCGATGACGCGAAGGCCAGGGCGAAGGATGTCGCGGGTCGCGCGTCGGCGGCCGTCGACGTCGCGCGCGAGAAGTCGAAGGACCTCGCGGCCAGTGCCTCCGAAACCATCGACGCCGCCGTCTCACAGACCAAGGACGTCGCCGCAGGAGCCGCGGCCGCCGTGGGCGAGACGGCCCGCCAAGCGCGCGGGCGCGTCGTCGCGGCCGACGCGGAGTCCGACGTCGTCGCCGCGGATCGCCTGACCGAGGGCCTCGAGGCCGAGCGTCCCGGCGCATCCGTCGGCGATCGCACGGACGTGAGCGACGTCGTCGCCGAGGCTCTCGAAGACGCCGCGATCGACATCGCGGTCGCCGCTGACGAGGTGCGTGCCGACGGCGCGACCCCGGCCGTCGTCAGTGTGCAGTCCGGCCAAGAGGACGAGCGTCCTCGCTCCTGACGATCCATGTGGAAGTGCGCCACGGCTTCGGCCGGGCGCGCCTCCACATGGATCCGTGGCTCCTTCTCAGAAAGACCACCGCTGGGTCCAGGCACCGGTGCAGGTGTCGATCACCTGCTGCGTGCCGGTGCTCGTGGATTCGCTGGGGTCGGTGAGGCACAGGCCCGAACTCGGGTTGTACACCGTCTTGTCATCGCGCAGAACCCACCACTGATAGCCCAGCCCGTTGCACGGCCAGAGCTGTACCACGTCCCCGGGGTTGTTGCCCTTCACATCGAGACACTTGCCGTTCGAACGGAACGTGCCGTCGGACCACGAGCTCCACTTCTGCTTCGGCGACGAGTCGCATGTTTGGAGCTCTACCGGCGTGAAGTTGTCGCTGGAACCGCCGCGAAGACCAAGACACAGGTCGAGAGATCCCGGGCCATGGAAGGTGACCGTCCCCATCTGCGTCGCCGTCGTCGATGCTTCCTTGGTCACGGCCGCCGCGGTCCATGACTGGACGGCGTACGTCACCGAGTAGGTGATGGTGCCAGAGGGCGCGCAGCGCGCAACTTTGTTCGGCGCCGCACCTTCGGCGCACGTGAGCTTGTTTGCGCCGTCGTCGACGGTGATCTCCGTCGCTGTCCGGACCGGTGTCGTGTAGGACGCCGGTGACGTATTGCCGTTTCCGATCGTGGAGACGCCGTCCACGCGATTCGCGCCCCACCCCCAGAGAGCTCCGTCTGATGTCACGCCGTAGGTCTGCGCGCCGCCGGCAGCGATATCCACGAAGAGGGGCGTGTCGTCCCCGGACGGCAGGAGAGGCGTACTGCTCGACGTCGTGCTCTGGTTCCCCAATTGGCCGGATGAGTTCAGCCCGGCGCTCGCCACGGTGCCATCGGCGGCCACGGCGGTGATATGCGACCCGCCGACCGACACCTTAATGAACGCCTGTGAGCCCTGGCTCATGAACAAGACCGGCGTCGAGGCATTGTCGGTCGACTTGTTGCCCAGCTGACCGTTGCTGTTCTTCCCCCACCCCCACACGGAGTTGTTGCTGAGGAGAGCCGCGACGGTCGATCCGTTGGAGGCCAGCTGAGTGGCGGAGAGACCAAAGGGCAAGGTGACCTGCACGAGCTCGGAAGACGAGGTGGCGCTGGAGCCGGTGCCGAGCTGACCGGAGTCGTTCGGCCCGCCGCACCAGACTGTACCGTCGGATGCCAGAACGCAGCCGCCCTTTGTGATCTGCACGATTTTGCGTCCGCCCGGCAAGACCGCAGCTGTCTGCAGGCCGCTTCTGCCGGAGTAGCTGTAGACGTAGCCGTCAGTGGCGAGAAGAAGGCTCTGGCAACGCGCCGCCGCCGCCACCGCCGTGATGGTCATGCCGGCCGGCACGGGAATTTGCGTAGGGGTGTTGGTCGCTTGATCGCAGTTCGCCGCTACGCCGGATCCCCACCCCCAGACCGTGTTGTCCGCCGCGAGAGCGATCGCGTTCTCACTGCCGATGGAGAGATCTACCACGGAGTGGCTCGCCGCGATGTTGACCAGGGTCGGCTCAGAGGCGGAGGAGCCCCCCGTTCCCAGCTGACCGGTCCCGAGGTCCCTCCCCCAGGTATAGACCCGCCCCTGCGAGATCACGCCTGAGACGGAGGCGCCCGATGAGATCGTGGAGCGCCCCCGGGTCACCGTGGCTGCCGGGAAAGCGTCGCTCGCCGACGTCGCGGAGCCGGTGTACACCGTGGTGGGCTGCCCACCGTTCACCGACCGGGTCACGGTGTAGGTCGGCTCGCGCGTGATCGCGTTCGCCGTCGCCCACGTCTGTCCGAGGACGCTGTCCCAGCCGATGGTGGCCCCGTCGAGTCGGACGGAGGCTCGCACGTCGGCGACGGACTGGATCGAGGACGAGGCAAAGGTGTTCCCTGGTAGGGACTGGGCGGCTGTGAACCAGGCCTGCGTGTGCTGCCCGGTCCCGGCGGTGGACGCGGTGATCGCGACGACGACGACCGCGAGCAGCCAGTGCTTCGTGACACGGGATGCCGTGGAGGTGCGTCTTGCTGATCGGTGGTTCGACATCTGGTCTCCGGCACAGGGGGGCCGAGGGCGCGCTCGGCGGGCGGGGAAGGAAGCGCCCTGATG
>JAKOMY010000393.1 GCA_022702225.1 Microbacteriaceae bacterium
CTGTCGGGTGAATTCTCGCCGTGTTCATCACGCGTTCCAGAAACATGTCTGTAACATTTCGAGCCAACCGGGAGCATCACGCCGGTGACGAGGTCGTACCCGACGGCCCGAGAGGATCGAGATGCGCTACGCCGAGTACCCCCGAGCCGAACGTGTGCTGCTCCACCTGAGCGACACCCACCTTCGCGCCGGCGGTGCACCGCTCTACGACGACGTCGACTCCGAGGCGTACCTCGCCCGTGCGGTCGAGGCGATCGGTGCGTCGGGCATCCGCCCCGACGCCCTCGTCTTCACCGGCGACCTCGCCGACTACGGCGAGGCTGACGCCTACGACCGTGTCCGCGCGTTGGTCGAGCCGCTCGCCGAGCGCTTGCAGACGCGCGTGGTGTGGGTCATGGGCAACCATGACGACCGGGCGGCCTTCCGCTCGCGGCTGCTTCCCGGTGACGAGGGCGACCGCGACGCTCCGGTCGACCGCGTCGACGAGTTCGACGGCTTGCGCATCGTGACGCTCGACACCTCGGTGCCCGGTGCCCATCACGGCGAGGTCACGGCGGCTCAGCGCGAATGGCTCGCCGACGTACTGGCCACCCCGGCGCCCCTCGGCACGATCCTCGCGATGCACCACCCGCCCGTCCCGAGCGTGCTCGACCTCGCGGCCTCCGTTGAACTGCGCGATCAGCGCAGTCTCGCCGCGATCCTTCGAGGATCCGACGTCCGCGCCATCCTCGCGGGACACCTGCACTACTCGACGTTCGCCACGTTCGCCGGCATCCCGGTGTCCGTCGCCTCGGCCACCTGCTACACGCAGGACCTCATGGTGCCCGTGGGCGGCACGCGCCCTCAGGACGCGGCGCAGGGCTTCAACATCGTGCACGTGTACGACGAGACGGTCGTTCACTCCGTCGTTCCGCTCGCGACGAGCGCGGCCTTGCAGTATGTCGACGCGGACGAGTCGCAGCGGCGGCTGCACGACGCCGGCATCGTGGTCCCGGCCTCGCGCGAACTCAGCGGGCGGGTGTCGCCGCCGACGACGCCGCTGCCGATCCTTCGCTGACCGAGGTCTTCTCCCACGGCGCGGCGACCGGGAAGTAGCGCTCGAGGCAGGCGCGCAGCGCCGGGACGCGCACCTCCTCGGGGATCTCGGGCACGCTGCCGTCGTTGAGGCAGAACATGTCGGTGTCTCGGCGCGACACGAGGCGCTCCATGGTGCGGAGGGAGTCCAACTGCGTGGTCTGCACGTAGCGGGTGCGCGGCTCGGTCGTGATGACCGCGCGACCGGTCGCCAGAGCGTAGTGGTGGTACAGGCTGTTGGTGACCGAGATGTCGGTCGCCGAACGGAACCGGCTCGCGGCCGTGCGTGCATAGTCCTCGGCGAACTCCCGCTCGAGCTCGAAGGCCACGGAACGGCGCAGCGGCGTCGCGCAGTGCTCGAGGTCGAGTGTGATGACACGGCCGAAGCGCTCTTTGAGCAGCGCCCGGTTCACGCGCAGGCCGTTGTCGTGGCCGGAGCGGTCGACGTGCGCCGGACCGCTGCCGATGCGCACACCGCTCTCGACGAAACGGCTCACTCCGCCACCGCTGAAGAACAGTTCGGGGGTGACGGGGCGCCCGAAGAACATGTCGTCGTTGCTGTAGAGGAAGTGCTCGGCCAGACCGGGGATGCGGTGCAGCTGCGCCTCGACCGCGTGCGAGTTGTGCGTGGGCAGCACCGAGGGATCGGCGAAGAACTCCTCGCTGCGCACGATGGTCACCTTGGGGTGATCGGCGAGCCACTCCGGGGTGGGGGAATCGGTCGCGATGAAGATGCGGCGCACCCACGGCGCATACATGTGCACGCTCCGCAGCGCGTAACGCAGTTCGTCGACCTGTCGGTACCGGGCGGCGTTGTCGTCGCCGTCGCCCACGACGTAGCCCTTCATCCGGGCAGCGCGCTGACGTTGGAACTCGCTCGAGGATCCGTCGACCCACGAGAAGACCATGTCGACGTCGGCGGTGAACTCGTTCGGGTGGGGGTCGAACATGCCCGAGACCGTCATCCAGCGGCGGCCGTAGCGCTCGACCTCGACCAGATCGAGGTCGGCGGCGGCGAACTTGCGGCGGGTGAGGGCGCTCGGGCGGGGTGCCTCGATGGTCTTCTCGCCGAAACGCCAGAGCTCCATCCGCGGAGCCAGTGCGGAGCCGTAGCGGTACGACCCCTCGGTCGAGGTGCGCGGGCGGAAGACCGCGTAGGCCTGCACCGACCCGGGAGCGGGCTCGACGCTGTGTGCGGGCACGGGGTCTTCGCCACGGGCCTTGAGATACATCGGGCCGAGGTCGGGATCGCGCAGCGCGGCGAGGGCCTTCGCGGCATCGGCGGTATCGACGACGAGCTTGGGACGACGGTTGGCGTCGCGCACCAGCAGCACCCTCACCCCCGCAGCTTCGATCGCGGACGCTGCGGTGAGCAGGTCGTCGCGCTCGGCCATCGCGGGCGTCGAGGAGTCGTCGACGACGTGCAGGATGCCGTCGTGCATGCGGATATCGGACCGGGACAGCAGGGCGCGCCAGGGGTCGGTGTCGATCGACAGGGGGACCATCGGGCGCATTCTGCCTCCTCGGGGGTAGGTGCAAGGGATCCGGTCACCGTATGGTTCCGGGGTTACGAAGACGTTTCGGCCTCGGCGCCGAACGACGGGGGAGCGGAGCACTACTGTCGAAGAGTGACTCAGATCGCTCGCTCCGGCCCGGACCTTCCCGTACCGCCTTGCGAGCGTTGGCGGGAAGCGGGCCGACGTTCCAGTTTCGCACACCCCGACAGCCCCCGGCGCGCGGGACGGCGGCAGGGACGATGAGCGTCCACGCCCCGGCATCCGTCCGCGTTCGCGCGCCCGGGAAGATCAACGTCTTCCTCGAGGTGGGCGACGTCCAGGACGACGGTTACCACGAGCTCGCGACGGCCTTCCAAGCGGTGTCCCTCTACGAAGAGATGGTCGCGACGCCCGCTGACGACATCACGATCGAGGTGTCCGCGCGCGGTCCGGTCGATATCGATGGCGTTCCCACCGACGACCGCAACCTCGCCGTTCGCGCGGCGCGCCTTCTCGCGCAGACCGCGGGAATCGACCGAGGTGCCCATCTCTCGGTCCGCAAGGCCGTTCCCGTCGCCGGCGGCATGGGTGGGGGATCGGCCGATGCGGCTGCCGCCCTCGTCGCTTGCGATGCGCTCTGGGGGCTCGGGATGCCGACGGGCGAGCTCGCCCGCCTGGCTGCCCGCCTCGGCGCGGACGTCCCCTTCGCCCTGCTCGGCGGGACCGCCATCGGCACCGGTCGCGGCGACCAGCTGAGTCCGGCTCTCGCGCGTGGGCGCTTCGACTGGGTGCTCGTTCCGAACGAGACCGGCATGTCGACCCCCGTCGTCTACGGCGAGCTCGATGCGCACCGCAGACGCCACGCCGTCGACATCGGTCCGGCTCCGCGCGTGCCCGTGGTCGACCGCGACGTGCTCCACGCCCTTCGTCAGGGGGATGCCGGCATGCTCGCCGCGAGCCTGCGCAACGACCTCCAGGCGCCGGCCCTCCACCTTCGCCCCGATCTCGCCCGCGTGCTCGAGCGCGGCGAGAGCTCGGGTGCCCTGGCGGGGATCGTTTCGGGCTCCGGGCCGACGCTCGCGTTCCTCGCCGCCGACGAATCATCCGCCATCGACCTGCAGGTCACCCTCAGCGCCGCCGGTCTGGTCGCCCTGCACGTGCACGGGCCCGTTCCCGGCGCGCGTGTGGTCTGAGGGCGCCGCACCCTAGCCCAGGTCGTCACACGGGGCAATCTGCGCTTTGCGTGCCGACCGTCTGGTTAGCCTCATCCGAGGTGGTCCGTCACCGATGGGCGCTGTGCCCGCGGGACGCCACGGAGGGGGTAAACCATGAAGGCAGTGCTCGACGGCGTCGTGATCGCCGAAGCCGACCGCAACGACCTGGCCTCGATCGAGGGCAACTGGTACTTCCCGCCGCAGTCCGTCCGCGAGGGCGCTCTGCACGAGAGCCCCACCCCGTACACCTGCCCGTGGAAGGGCGCTGCACAGTACTGGAACGTCGCGCTCGACGGTGTCGAGCTGGCCGACGGCGCCTGGTCGTACCCCGACCTGTACCCGGGCGCTGTGGAGCGCGTGGGCAAGGACTTCGCCGGCTACGTCGCCTTCGACCGGAAGGTCGTGGTCTCCGACTGAGGTCGGGTGAGCACATGATCGAGTTCTCGGCCGTCTCCAAGGTCTTCCCCGACGGCACGCGCGCCGTCGACGACTTCCATCTCGTCATCCCCTCGCGAAAGACGACCGTCTTCGTGGGGTCGTCCGGCTGTGGCAAGACGACATTGCTGCGCATGATCAACCGCATGGTCGAGCCCTCCTCGGGCACGATCGAGATCGACGGTACAGACATCGGCGGCAGCCCCGCCGTGCAGTTGCGCCGCAGCATCGGCTACGTGATGCAGAACTCCGGCCTCTTGCCGCACTTCACCGTGGCCGACAACATCGCCACCGTGCCGGTGCTGCAGGGTCAGAACCGCAAAGCGGCTCGCGCCCGGGCGCTCGAGCTCATGAAGACGGTGGGCCTCGACGCGGCGATGGCCGACCGTTACCCCAGCCAGCTCTCCGGCGGGCAGCAGCAGCGCGTCGGCGTCGCTCGCGGCCTCGCCGCCGACCCCAACATCCTGCTGATGGACGAACCCTTCGGCGCCGTCGATCCGATCGTCCGCGATGAACTGCAGCAGGAACTCCTTCGTCTGCAGAGCGAGATCGGCAAGACGATCGTCTTCGTCACCCACGACATCGACGAGGCCTTCCTGCTCGGCGACCAGGTCGTGATCCTCGAGAAGGGCGCGAAGATCGCGCAGGTGGGAACCCCCAGCGAGATCGTCGAGAACCCCGCGAGCGACTTCGTCGCGAGCTTCATCGGCGCGGTCAAGGGCAAGCGCGCGCTCCATCTGAAGCAGACGCCGAGCGGCACGGTCGTCGTGGATGCCGAGGGACGCACGCAGGGTGCGCTCGTGGAGGATTCCCGCCCGTGAACTGGGTCGGCAACAACCTCGAGCTGATCGGGGAGCTCACGCTGGTGCACCTGCGCCAGAGCATCATCGCGTTGATCGCTGGCTTCGTGCTGAGCGTCCCGCTCGGCTGGGTCGCGTGGCGGTATCGCCTCGTGCGCAGCGGTGTCATCACCATCACCGGCTTGCTCTACACGATCCCCTCTCTCGCCCTGCTGATCCTCGTGCCCGTCGTCACCGGCTGGTACAGCATCGTCAGCGAGACGAATCTCATCGTCGCGCTCGCCATCTACGCGGTCGCGATCCTCGTGCGCGCGGTCGCGGACGGTCTCGATTCGGTGGATGCCGGAGTCCGCCAGGCCTCGACGGCCATCGGCTACGGCTCCTTCCGTCGCTTCTGGGCGGTGGAGTTCCCGCTCGCCGGCCCCGTCGTGCTCGCGGGCCTGCGCGTCGCCTCGGCCAGCACGATCGCGCTGGCCACGGTCGGCATCCTCGTCGGCATCCAGAACATCGGCTACCTGTTCACGAACGGGCTGCAAAGGCGCATCATCCCCGAGGTCTTCGCGGGCGTGATCGCCGTCGTGGTGCTCGCTCTGATCATCGACCTGCTGCTCGTGGTCGCGGGGCGCCTGCTCATGCCGTGGACGCGTGGGACGAAGACCGTCTCGCGTCAGGCCAACCGAACGCTGGTGAAGGCATGAACCTCCTCGGCGACGCGATCGCCTGGATCTTCTCCGGGGATTCCGGCCAGTTCGACTCGATCCCCGCCGCCATCGGCGTCCAGTTGCTGTACACGCTGGTCGCCGTGGTGATCGCGGGAGCGATCGCCATCCCGCTGGGCTGGTACATCGGCCACACCGGCAAGGGGCGTGAGAGTGCCGTGGCGATCTCGGGTGCGGCACGGGCGATCCCCTCCTTCGGCTTGCTGATCCTCCTGACGCTGCTCCTCGGCGTCCTGCACAAGCCCGAGGCCGCGGTCATCTCGTTCATCGTGCTGGCGATCCCGTCGCTGCTCGCCGGGGCGTACACGGGCTTCGAGGCCATCGACCGCCGCGTGATCGACGCGGGACGCTCGATGGGCATGACCGAGTCGCAGATCCTCTGGCGCATCGAGGTTCCCCTCGGTCTTCCGCTGCTGGTCGGCGGCATCCGTGCGGCGACCCTGCAGGTGTTGGCGACCGTCACGATCGCCGCGTACATCGGCCTCGGCGGGCTCGGGCAGTACATCATCGCCGCGATCCCGCTCCGCCGGTTCGACATCCTCATCGGCGGGGCGATCCTCGTGGCCGTCCTCGCGCTCGTCATCGACGGGCTCTTCGCCCTGCTTCAGCACCTGGTCGTACCCCGTGGCATCCGTGCCGCAGGTTCCGCTCAGCCGCAGCGGCGCTCCGTTCGTCAGCGTCGCGCCGAAGCCCTCGCCGTGGGGGCACCGACCGCACCTCCGGCGACCCCCTGACCCACACTCGATTCCCGAATCACCAGAAAAGAGAGCACCCATGTTCACAGCACGAACCAAGAAGGGCCTCGGCCTGTTCGCCGGCCTCGCGGTCGCCTCGCTCGCCCTCGCCGGTTGCGGCGGCGGCTCCAGCGATCCCCTCAGCAACGGCGGCGGCGACGCCAGCGCCTCGAGTGACACCATCGTGGTCGGCTCGCAGGCCTACTACTCGAACGAGATCATCGCCGAGATCTACGCGCAGGCGCTCGAGGGTGCCGGCAAGACCGTGAAGCGCCAGTTCCAGATCGGTCAGCGCGACGCGTACATCCCGCTGCTCGAGGACGGCACCGTCTCGGTCTTCCCCGAGTACACCGGCAACCTGCTCCAGTTCTTCGAGAAGGACACCACCGCGCGCACCTCCGACGATGTGTACGCGGCTCTGCCGGCCGCCCTCCCCGAGGGTCTCGAGGTCCTCGACCAGTCGCAGGCCACCGACCAGGACTCGTACACCGTCACGAAGGCGTTCGCCGACGCGAACGGGCTCACCTCGATCGCCGACCTCGCGAAGGTGACGTCGGGTGTGACCCTCGGGGGCAACGCCGAGCTCGCCGAGCGTCCCTACGGACCCACCGGTCTGCAGTCGACCTACGGCGTGAGCGTCCAGTTCTCGCCCACCGGTGAGACCACGGTCGACGACCTCGTCGCCGGTACCGTCCAGGTCGCCAACGTCTACACGGCCGACCCCCGCATCAAGACCGACAACCTCGTCACGCTGACCGACCCCAAGGGCCTGTTCCTGGCGTCGAACGTGGTGCCGGTGGTCAACTCGAACGTCGCCTCCGAGGTGTCGGACGTGCTCAACAAGGTCAGCGC
>JAKOMY010000409.1 GCA_022702225.1 Microbacteriaceae bacterium
GTGGGGGGAAGGGTGAGAACGAACATGGCGACCTCCTCAGGTCAGGTGTTGCGTGGGGGCGGCGGGGGTTCCCGGCGCCGGTAGATGTGGTCGCGGAGCTGCTGGGTGTACTCGCGCTCCGCCTCGAGCAGCTCCACGGCGTCGCGGCGCTTCGCCTCCGCGGCCTCCGCGCGGGCGTTCGCTGCGGTGGCCTGCTCCTGGAGCTGATCGATGAGCGCGTCTCGGTCGGCGACGGTGTCGCGGCGCTCGGTGTGCTCGGTGGAGCGGACGCCGGCGCGGCGGTCGGCCCACGTCTTGATGCCGGTGAACGCCGCGGTGGCAACGGCGACGATGATGGTGGCGAGCAGTCCCCAGTCCTGCAGCGTCATTTAGAGCCGTCCGTTCCGCGCTTGGTGCTCCCTCACCAACCGGAGCCGGATGACGAGCAGGTCGACCCAACGGATCGCGAACGCGATGAACAGCGCCGAGACGGCGGATGCCTGCGCGAGTCGCGTTGCCTGGTCGGCGAAGATGTCCCACACCGTGGCGGCGTAGATGACTGTCGCGCCGACGAGCAGGGGCAGTCCGCTCAGCTCCCATCGGTAACGCTGTGTGAGGGTGCCGAAGATACAGAGCACGGCGCCGATCAGCGCGATCGCGCCCCAGGCATCCGTGATGAGCGACGGCATGCGTTCGGAGACGGTGACGGGCGTGAGCCAGACCGCGCCGACACCCATGCTGAGCGCGAGAGCGTACAGCGCCGCGCGGAGGGCGTAGAGAACCCAGCGCGCCCAGCGTGGGTGTCGGGTGTAGGGCATGACGCTGCGTCAGTCGAGGATGCCGTTGACGGCACCCTTGAGGCCAAGGATGCTGCCCTCCCACTCGAACTCGATCACGGGGAGGTCACCGCCCTTGATGGCGTCGCGGCCGAGGATGATGGCGCGGGGCTTGTCGTTTCCCTGGGGAACGATGAGGTACCAGGATCCCTGGGGCTTGATGATGGCGTAGAACATGTCGGGGTACTCCTTCTGCGTGGTGGTGCTGACGGGTGTTGCGGGGGTGGGGTTGGACGCGGGGCGTGCGCGCTCGATCGCGTCCTCGAAGTCGAGGGTCTGGCGGTAGGGCAGGCCGAGTCGAGCGCGACGGGTGACGTGAACGTGCGGGCCGTAGTAGCGGTCGTTGCCGAAGCCCGAGGCGCCCGATCGGGCGATACCGGTCTGGCCGGCGGCGACGCGCGCGTTCGGGCTCACGGTGATCGCCGACAGGTGGATCCAGTCGATGACCTCGCCGTTGTCCATGAGGAACGTCAGTCGACGCCCCTCGGGGCCTTCGGGTGACGGGTCGATGCCGATGACGCGTCCGGCGCCGGGCGCGCGGAGGTCGGTCCCGTAGGCGGTCTTGTAGTCGGTGCCGGGCTCTGCGCTGTTGCGCGCGAGGTGCGCGGCGCGGTCGTCGGAGATGTCGACGTCCGCCGGGGTGATGTATCCCATTGCCTTTCCTTTCGCTGGTCGCGTGTCAGAGCGCGCGGATGATGTAGTTCAGGGCGATGTACGGCTGGAGGTTGTTGTGAGGCTGGTTGCCTCCGGCTGCCGTCACGCCGCCGGGCTGAGCGCCGAACCCGCCGCCGAACCAGGGGGCGTATCCCGCGCCGTTTCCGCCGGATCCGCCGCCGTTGGTCCCGGAGAGCTGACCGCCGAGGGGGCCGTCGATGTAGTGCGTGTGTTGCGGCATCTCGGCGGCGCTGAGCTGGTGTGTCTTCGCGCCGGCGGCGCGGCCCAGGCTGAAGTCGCCGTCGGATGCGCTGGTGCCCGCCGGCACCCGCCCGACCATGTTGGGCAGGGTGAACGTGCCATCCGTGTTCGTCTTCCACGGCGCCCCGATGACGGCGTAGAGCGCGGGATAGTCGGCCTGTTTCACGGCGCGACCGTCGCAGAAGAGCCATCCGGCGGGTGCGGTTGTTCCCGCGAACGGGACAACGGAACCGACGGGGGTGAATCCCGTCTCGCGGACCCAGGTGGGCTGGCCGAGCGAGTTGAGCACCCGCTCCCAGATAGCCGAGGCGACGCGGACACGAGCGCCGAGGTAGTTGAGGTACTGCAAGACCAGCTCGTCGCTGGCATACCCGCCGCCCCACACCCGCAGATCCACGAGCTCCTGCACCTGAGACTTACCGGCGTCGACGCGCGCGAGCCACAGCGGCTGGTCGTCGACCTGCCCGGGATTCGTGTCGCGGCCGGGGAGTCGCTTCTCACCCGTCCCCGCCTTCGAGGTGAAGACGGAGCGAGCTGCGTTCCAGTCGCGGTGCACGTGGATCAGGTGGTACACCGATCCGCTCGCGCTGGCCGGGAGGACGAGGGATGCTTCGGCGGTGGTCTGATCCAGGATGCCGCCGCCGTATCCGGTGCCGGCGGACAGGCGCACCTCACGGTCGGAAGCGCCGGGCGTCGCGACCCAGGATGCCTCGTCGATCACCCCGTACTGCTGCCCCGCGTGAGGGATGATCTGCGCCCACTCGGTGGCGTTGACGTCTCCGGCGTACCCTGCGCTGTTGGGGATGGTGACGGCCATGGCTACCTGCTCTCCTGGTCTCGGCGCGCTCGAGCGAGGCGAGCGATCTGCTGGGCGATGCGGCTGTCGACGTCGTCCTCGATGGACCCGATGTGCGGTGTGACGACGACGCCCTGATCGGGGGTGTGGTCGATGACCACGCGGCTGATGACCTCGGTGGCTTGGATGCCGCCCGCGTCGATGGACACCTGGTCGCCGACGGCGTACTCACCGAAGCGGAACCACGCGTTCTCGTTCAGATCAGCGGTGAAGGACACCTGCGCGTTGCCCTCGGTGAGGGCTTCCGCTCCGTCGCCGGAGAGGTCAGTCACGCCTTGGGCCATGCGGGAGTCTTTGACGACCTCGACGATGTCGGCCCACTCGGTCTCGCGGCCGACGTCGACGAACTGCTGGAACAGCCGCTCGACACCCTCACCCTCGCCGCCGACGATGACGCGCGTCGCGGTCGGGTAGGTGATCTTCCACTCGTAGTCGCCGAGCACCCCGTCGTCGGGGGTAAGGACACGTGGAAAGGTCTGGCCTCGGTGTACGTCGACGACGCCGTCCCGGAGCGTCAGCGTGAGGCGCTGTGCGTTCAGC
>JAKOMY010000008.1 GCA_022702225.1 Microbacteriaceae bacterium
GCGGGGATGACAAGTCCGGCGGCGCACACGGCACCGGCGATCAGGTACTCCATGGCTTCGAGTCTTGCACGCGTTCTTCACCCGCGCGAGTTGCGCCCCTCACCCCGGGCCGTTTCGCCCCGCGCCAGCACCCCATCCGTCGTTCGAGTGTCCAAAACACCCGGACGAAATTCGAAACACTCCGGGTGTTTTGGACACTCGACGACAGACCAGACCTCTCCCCGCGGCGTGGGCAGTGCGAGCCCGCGCGTGAGGGCGTCTCAGGCGTCGAGCGCGGCGATCAGGTCGGCCGGCGACGCCTGGATCGGGTGGGGCCCCGCGATGTCGATGAACACCGTGGTGATGGCATCCTGATGCGTTCCGAGGAACGTCCGCAGCCACTGCGGCGACTGCAGAGCCACGTGGGGAGGCAGGCTCTCGGGCTTGTGCGCCGCATCACTGAAAAGCAGCAGCGCGAGCTGCCCCGTGTTCGGATCGCGGTAGGTCCACACCTCGCCGACGCTGAGCGGGTTGTCGGCGTCGCCCGGGGTCATCAGCGGCACGACCGTCGGTCCGTGACGCAGGGCGAAGGCGATCGCCGCCATGTCCTGGGTCTGCAGGGCATCGGTGAGCGCGGTGTTCTTGAAGTCCACGTCGAGCTTCTTCCCCTTGCGCTTCTTGCCCGCTGCCATCCTCCGAGCCTATCCGCGCGGTGCCGCGCACGCCCGCGCGACGCCTGACGACGGGAGAATCCCCGACCGGAGGATTGAACGCCCGCGCCGCATCGTGCGCCCGCGGAATCTTCGCCGCTCGGTACCGCCGCCCCGCCTCGCGATCTCGCGCCCCGCCGGGCGACCTTCCACCCGCGGCGCGCGCTGCGCCCCGCGATCTGCACCCCCGCACCGCACCCCGCGAGAGCCCTACGCCAAGAACCCCCGCAGCAGCGCCTCGGATCCCGCGAGATGATCGCGCATGGCCGCGTGGGCGGCATCCGGCCTCCCGGCGAGGATCGCCGACACCACCGCGGCGTGCTGCGAGGTGGAGTGCTCGATGTTGCGCGGCAGCAGGGGGAACGTGTCGAGCCAGGCGTTCACGCGCGCGCGGTTGTCGGCGACGAGGGGAACGAGAGACGGGATGCCGGCGAACTCCGCGATCGTCAGGTGCAGGAGCGTGTCGAGCCGGCGGTAGTCCTCCCCCTCGGCGAGCGCGGCCGCTTCGTGCCGCGCCCACAGCACGTCCCGCTCCTCCGCCGACAGCGACCGCGCGGCCGCCGCCCACGCCGCTCCGGGTTCGAGGACGCCCCGCAGCGCGATGACGTCGGAGAGCTCGGCGGCCGACACGACCGCCGGCTGCGAGGGCCGGGGCACGGGGTCGACGACGAAGGTGCCGCCGTAGCGACCGCGTCGCGTCTCGAGCCACCCGGCATCCGACAGCTCCTTGAGTGCCTCGCGGACGGTGTCGCGACTCACCCCGTACAGCGCGGCGAGCTCGCGCTCCGCGGGAAGCGACTCCCCCGGTGCGACGAGCCCGAGCCGCACGGTCTGCACGATGCGCGCCGTGGTGTCCTCGAGCGCGTTGCCGCTGCGCACGGGACGGTACACGGCCCGGCGCAGGTCGTCGAGCGGCGCGTCTGTCACTCCCTCAGCCTGTCACGTCACCGGTTCACAGGGGCGTGACGTAGGCGTTGGTGATACCCCCGTCGACCACGAACGCCGTCGCGGTGATGAAGGACGCGTCATCGGATGCCAGGAACGCCACGCTCGCGGCCATCTCCTCCGGCTCTGCGAAGCGGCCCATCGGCACGTGCACGAGTCGACGCTGCGCACGCTCGGGGTCTTTCGCGAACAGCTCCTGGAGCAGGGGGGTGTTCACCGGTCCGGGGCAGAGGGCGTTCACGCGGATACCCTGACGCGCGAACTGCACGCCGAGTTCGCGGGTCATCGCGAGCACGCCGCCCTTCGACGCCGTGTACGAGATCTGCGAGGTGGCCGACCCCAGCAGCGCCACGAACGACGCCGTGTTGATGATCGAACCCCTGCCCGCGGGCACCATGTGTCGCAGCGCCGCCCGCGAGCAGAGGTACACGCTCTTGAGGTTGACGTCTTGCACCCGGTCCCACGCGGGCAGCTCGGTCGTCTCGATCGAGTCGTCGTCGGCGGGCGAGATACCGGCGTTGTTGAAGGCGATGTCGACGCTGCCGAGCTCGGCCGCGACCCCGTCGAAGAGGGCGTTCACCGACGCCTCGTCGGCCACGTTCACCTGCCGGAAGACACCGCCCACCTCGGTGGCGGCGGCCGTGCCGGTGGTCTCGTCGAGATCGGCGATCACGACGCGGGCCCCCTCGGCGGCGAAGCGGCGAGCGGTGGCGAGGCCGATCCCGCTGGCCCCTCCGGTGACGATGGCGACGCGGTCGCGCAGACGCTGGGTGAGGTCGATGGTCATGGGTGGTGGTTCCTTTCGAGCAGTACCGCGTCCCACGTGCGGCCGCCCGAGGGCGGCCTCGACAGCACGAAGTGGGACGTCACGTGAGAGAGAGGGGCATGGAGGTCGTCAGTCGGTGGCGTAGAACACGTTCTTCACCTCGGTGAAGTGCTCGGCGGCATCCGGTCCGAGCTCTCGTCCGAGACCGGAGGCCTTCATGCCGCCGAAGGGGGTGGCGTACCGCACCGACGAGTGCGAGTTCACCGAGAGCACGCCGCTGCGCACGCCGCGCGAGACCCGGATGCCGCGCCCCAGGCTCTCGGTCCAGATCGAGCCCGCGAGACCGTAGGCGGTGTCGTTGGCGAGACGGATGGCATCCGCTTCGTCGTCGAAGGGCAGCACGGCCAGCACGGGTCCGAAGACTTCGTCGCGCGCGATGCGGTCGCCGGGCTGCGCGAGCACGACGGCCGGCGCGAACCAGAAGCCCTC
>JAKOMY010000035.1 GCA_022702225.1 Microbacteriaceae bacterium
CGGCTCGACCGGACCCGTGAGCCCGGTGACCTCGCGCTGCACCTCGAGAACGGCGGTGAGAGCGGCCACAGCCGCCGCACCGCGCTCGACCTCGGGCGCGAGTCGCGGAAGGCTCGATGTGTCGCCGTAGCCGCCGTGACGTTCGTCGCGCACCATCTCACCGCCGCGCAGCTCGATCACGCGACGCTGCATCTGGTCGACGAAGCCCGCCTCGTGGGTGGCCATGACGACGGTCGTGCCACCGGCGTTGATGCGCGCGAGCAGGCGCATGATGTCGATCGACGTGCCGGGGTCGAGGTTTCCGGTCGGCTCGTCGGCGAGCAGCACCTGCGGGCGGTTGACGAGTGCGCGCGCGATCGCCACGCGCTGCTGTTCTCCACCCGACAGCTCGTGCGGAAGACGCTTCTCTTTGCCGTCGAGGCCGACGAGCGCCAGCACCTCGGGCACGGCCTGCTGGATGAACCCGCGCGAGGCGCCGGTCACCTGCAGCGTGAAGGCGACGTTCTGGTGCACCGTCTTGTTCGGCAGCAGGCGGAAGTCCTGGAACACCGAACCGATGTGACGGCGGAAGTAGGGAACCTTGCGGTTCGACAGCGTGCGCAGGTCGCGACCGAGCACGACGACGCGGCCGTCGCTGGGGGTCTCGGCCCGCAGGATGAGCTGCAGGCACGACGACTTGCCGGAGCCCGAAGCGCCGACGAGGAAGACGAACTCCCCGCGCTGCACTTCGAAGTCGACGGCGTTCAGGGCGGGCTTCGCGGTGCCGCGATACCGCTTGGTGACGTTCTCGAACCGGATCATGGCTCGATGAGCCTAAGCGCGGGTCCGAACCAGGCCGAGAGGACGCGCCGTGTCGCGAAACCGAGAGAGCCCTATGGATGCCGGGTCAGCGGCATCCATAGGGCTCTCTTCCCCGCGGGGAAAGCTCAGTCGTCGTCCTTGCGCTTGCGCCAGCGGATGCCGGCCGCGATCAGACCGTCGAGGTCGCCGTCGAAGACGACCGCGGGGTTTCCGACCTCGTAGCCGGTGCGCAGGTCTTTCACGAGCTGCTGACCGTAGAGGAAGTAGGAGCGCATCTGATCGCCCCAGCTCGCGGTGATCGTGCCGGCGAGCTCCTTCTTCTTCGCGGCCTCTTCTTCGCGCTTGAGCAGTAGCAGGCGGGTCTGCAGCACGCGCATGGCGGCCGCGCGGTTCTGGATCTGCGACTTCTCGTTCTGCATCGAGACGACCAGGCCCGTGGGAAGGTGCGTGATGCGCACGGCGGAGTCGGTGGTGTTGACCGACTGACCACCCGGGCCCGAGGAGCGGAAGACGTCGACGCGGATGTCGCCCTCGGGGACTTCGACCTCGACGGCTTCTTCCATCACGGGGATGACCTCGACCGCGGCGAAGCTCGTCTGGCGCTTGTCGGCGCCGCCGAAGGGGCTGATGCGCGCGAGACGGTGCGTGCCGGCCTCGACCGACAGCGTGCCGTAGGCGTAGGGCACGTCGACCTCGAAGGTGGCCGACTTGATGCCGGCGCCTTCGGCGTAAGAGGTGTCCATGACCTTGACGGGGTACTTGTGACGCTCGGCCCAACGCAGGTACATGCGCAGCAGCATCTCGGCGAAGTCGGTGGCGTCGTCGCCGCCGGCACCCGAGCGGATCGTGACGACCGCCGAACGCGGGTCGTACTCGCCGTCGAGAAGCGTCTGCACCTCGAGCTGGCCGATCACGTCTTTCAGCGAGGCGAGTTCGCGACGAGCCTCGTCGGCGGACTCCTCGTCGTCCATCTCGATGGCGAGACCCACCAGCACCTCGAGGTCGTCGAGCCGCTGCTCGATCTCCGAGACGCGCTTGAGCTCCGCCTGGCGGTGGCTGAGACGGCTGGTGACCTTCTGAGCGTTCTCGACGTCGTCCCAGAGGTCGGGAGCACCGGCCTCTTCGCTCAGGCGATCGATGTCGGCTTTGAGTGCGTCGACGTCGACCACGGCCTGGATATCGGCGAAGGTCGAGCGCAGCGCCTGGATGTCGGCGGTCAAATCGAGTTCGAGCATTTGACATCAAGCCTATCGTGGAGACAGTGACAGCCGACTCTCCCCGGAACGTGCTGGTGCGCTTCGCACCGATGATCTACGGCCCCACGCTGCTCTTCGCCGTGGGCGAAGGCGCCGTGATCCCCCTCATCCCCGTCATCGCCGACCGCCTCGGCGCCGACGTCGCGGTGGCCGCTCTCGTCGCCGCCGCGCTGGTCGTCGGGCAGCTCTGCGGCAACATCCCCGCCGGGTGGGCCGTGGCCCGCTTCGGCGAGCGCGTGACGATGGGCGTCGCCGGCATCGTCGTCCTGGCCGGTCTGGTGGGAATCGTCCTCGCCCAGTCGTTGGCGTTCTTCACCGGGGCGGTGTTCCTCATCGGTTTCTGCGCCGCGTCCTTCGCCCTGGCCCGCCATTCGTTCATGACCACGCGGGTCCCGCTCACCTTCCGCGCCCGGGCACTGTCGCTGCTGGGCGGAACGTTCCGTCTGGGCATGTTCGTCGGTCCGTTCATCTCGGCGGCCCTCTTGGCGGTGTTCGGCACCGAGACGGCATCCATCGTCTTCTTCGCCGTCTGCCAGATCGCCACGATCCTGCTGGTGTTCTTCGGTCCCGACCCCGAGAAGGCCGTCCCGGTGGGGGCGGGGTCTGCCACCCGGCGAGACGCGGGCGACTCCCGCGACGCAGAGGACACCGGCGAGCCCGTCACCGGCTCCATCCCGACCGTGGAGAGGGTCGGCGTGTTCCGCACGATGTGGCGGTACCGCGGGGTGCTCGCGCGTCTGGGACTCGCCGCGTCGTCGCTGTCGGCCGTGCGCTCGGCTCGTCAGGTGGTGCTGCCCCTGTGGGGCGTCTCGCTCGGATTGGATGCCGGCACGATCGCGGTGGTCGTCGGGGTCTCGGGAGCGATCGATTTCGCCCTCTTCTACGCCAGCGGCCAGGTGATGGACCGCTTCGGGCGCCTCTGGGCGGCCCTTCCCGCCATGGTCCTCATGGGTGCGGGGTTCTTCGCCCTGTCGTTTACGCATGAACTGTCGTCGGCGGCCATGTGGTACGCGATGTTCGCCGCGGTCCTGGGCGTCGGCAACGGCCTGTCGAGCGGCATCCTGCTCACTCTCGGCGCCGATGTGGCTCCGCCCAGCGACCCCGCAGCGTTCCTGGGTTCGTGGAGGACGTTGACGGATGCCGGCGGAGCGGTGGCCCCGTTGATCGTCTCCGCCCTGACCGCCGTCGCATCGTTGTCGGTCGGTGTCGGCGCGATGGGCCTCATCGCCGTCCTGGGTGCGGCCGGCTTCATCCGCTGGGTCCCGCGGTACGTGCCTCGTACCCGTTAGGGCGGCGCCCCCTCGAGGACGCCGCCCTCGGGCTCACTCCGCGACGCGGATCAGCACCTTCCCGAGCGCACCCTGCTCGACGGCGTCGTGCGCGGCGGCGGTCTCATCGAGCGCGAACCACGTGAGCGGCAGCCCGGCGTCGTGCCCGACCGGAAGCGCCCCGTCGGCGACGGCCGCGGCCACGTCCTCGGCGGCGGCGAGCAGCGCCCGCTCCCCCACGGTGTACAGCAGCAGTCCCTGCCAGCGCACGTTCTTGGCGAAGCTCTCGCGCACGCGGGCCGTGAACTCCGCCCCGCCGTT
>JAKOMY010000036.1 GCA_022702225.1 Microbacteriaceae bacterium
CGCAGCACGGCCGCGGCGTGCGCGTCGCCGAGCACGGTCGCGACACCCGAGCGCGCGTCGACCAGGGTCTGGTCGGAGAACGGCGGGCTGCCGTCGGCCTCGGCCGCCGCGCGGGCGAGTGCCGACACGGAGGAGGCGCGGGTCGCGTCGTCCGCGCCCGTCACCACGCCACCGTGCTCACGTGACGACCGCCTGGGCGTCGTCGTCGTAGACGTTGAACCGGTAGCCGACGTTGCGGACGGTGCCGATCAGCGACTCGAGGTCGCCGAGCTTGGCGCGCAGGCGTCGGACGTGGACGTCGACCGTCCGCGTGCCGCCGAAGTAGTCGTAGCCCCAGACCTCGCTGAGCAACTGCTCGCGGGTGAACACGCGCGACGGGTGCGTGGCAAAGAAGTGCAGGAGCTGGAACTCCTTGTAGGTGAGGTCGAGGGGCTTGCCGTGCACCTTGGCCGAGTACGACGACTCGTCGATCGTGATGCCGGAGGTCTGGATACGCGTCGACACCTGGTCAGCGGCCCGTCGCCCCATGGCGAGGCGGATGCGCGCGTCGATCTCGGCGGGACCGGCGCCGACGAGGACGACGTCGTCGATGCCCCAGTCCGTGGAGACGGCGGTGAGACCGCCCTCGGTCACGATGAGCACCAGGGGCGCCTCGACGCCGGTGGTCGTGAGGATCTTGCTGAGCGACTTGGCCCCGACCAGGTCGAAGCGGGCGTCGACGAAGATGACGTCGGCACTGGGGGCGTTCACCAGCTGCGCGGCCTCGGCGGGTATTTGCCGCACCCGGTGGCTCAGCAGTTCGAGCGCAGGCAGAGCAGCCCCGCCGCCCGGGGCGGAGCTGAGTACAAGAAGCTGAGCCAAGAGGACCTCCCGTGCGGCGTGCCGCGCACCCGATCATCTTAGGGCGACGCGCGGAGCCGCTCGACACCGGCGCTGCGCGTGCGCGCCGAGGGGGTCGTGAGTGATGATGGGGTCATGTCCACGCCTGACCTCGCGCCGCGTCGCACATTCGGCGGCATCGTCGCCGTGTGGGTGCTGGCCGCGGTGGCCGGAGTGCTCATCGGCCTGTTCGCTCCGGAGCACTGGCGCGCCCAGTGGATCACCGTCGCTCTGGGGGGCTGCATCATCGTGGCGTTCGCCGTGCAGCTCTGGTACGGCCGCTCGCAGGCGTTCATCCAGCGCATGGCGTTGAGCAGCCTCGGGGCGATGGTGGTGCTGGGCATCATCACGGCCGGGTTCGGACTCGCGGCGCTGGTGTCGGGCTAGGATTGGGCTATGGACCTTTTCGCGCTCGAAGCGTTCTTCGTGGGACTTCTCGGCCTCGCCTCGCTGGCGATCGCCTTCGTGTCCGGAACGGTCATCTGGAACCTCTACCGCGGCCAGCGCTGAGCGCGTCGTGATCGAGATCCCGACCGATCTTCCGGCCGACCTCGTCCCGCTCTCGTGGCTGGTGGGCGTCTGGGAGGGCACCGGCGTCATCGACTACGAGGTCGATGGCCGATCCTTCTCGGGCGAGTTCGCCCACCGCGTCAGCTTCAGCCATGACGGCGGGGGATTCCTCAACTACTCCGCCGATGCGTGGCTGATCGAGGGCGACGGGCGGCGCCCCCTCGTCTCCGAGATCGGCTACTGGCGTCTCGCACGACCCGTCGGCGACGCCGACGCCGGCCCCGGGCTCCTCCCCGCGACGGCCGAGCCCGTCACCCGCACGGCCGACGACGTCGAAGCCCTGCGCAACGCCCAGGGCGGCTTCGACATCGAGGTGAGCCTGGCGCACGCCGATGGCATCCTGGAGCTCTATGTCGGGCAGGTGAAGGGGCCGCGCATCGATCTCGCGACCGATGCCGTCGTCCGTACCGCCGGTGCGAAGACCTACACGGCGGCTACCCGCCTGTACGGGCTCGTCGACAACCACCTTCTCTGGGCGTGGGACATCGCGGCCCTCGGTCGAGAGCTGGGCTCGCACGCCTCGGCTCGACTGGCCCGGGCAGAGTGACCATGTCATCCCTGTCCGCCGTCCCCGGTGCGGTGATCGACGATCGCGGGCTGCGCCACGTCGGCTCTCCCGTGGCGGAGCAGCGCCGCTTGGCATCCGGAACCGCTCTCGCGCCCCTCGGCGACCGCCGCGTCATCACGGTCTCGGGTGAGGACCGCCTCAGCTGGCTCGACTCGCTGTCGTCGCAGGCCCTCACGCACCTCGCGCCCGGCGTCTCGACCGAGTTCCTCATCCTCGACCCCCAGGGACGCGTCGAGCACGCCGCCTCGGTGGTCGACGACGGTGAGACCGCGTGGCTTCTCGTCGACGCGTCGGATGCCGCGGCCCTCGCCGCATGGCTGACGCGTATGCGCTTCCGCCTGCGCGTAGTGGTCGCCGACCGCTCCGACGACCTTTTCGTGCTCGGCGGAACGCGCGAGGCAGTGGGGGTCCTCTCGTCCGTCGCGCCGGTGTGGGTCGACCCGTGGCCGGACGTCTCGCCGGGTGGGTGGGCCTACGCCCGCGTCGACCCGCACCCGGGTGCCGACCGCGACTGGGCCGAGGCGATCGTGGATGCCGCGGAGTTCGAGCGAGTGATCGCGTCGGCCGTGAGCGGAGAGACGGCCTTGGCCGGTCTCGACGCGGTCGAAGCCCTGCGTATCGCGGCGTGGCGCCCTCGCGTGGCCGTCGACGCCGATGAGCGACTGCTCCCGCACGAGATGGACTGGCTTCGCACGGCGGTGCACCTTTCGAAGGGCTGCTACCGCGGCCAGGAGACGGTGGCGAAGGTCCACAACCTCGGTCACCCTCCGCGCCGCGTCGTGGCCCTCCAGCTCGACGGCAGCGACAACGTCCTCCCCGTCCGCGGAGACGCCGTACGCGCGGGCGATACCGTGATCGGCGCCATCACCTCGGTGGCCGTCCACCACGAAGAGGGGCCGATCGCCCTCGCCCTCGTCAAGCGCACCGCTCCCGAGGGCGAGCCGCTCATCGTCGACACCGCCGACGGACCGCTGGCCGCGGCGGCCGAGACCGTCGTTCCCGCCGACGCGGGCGCCACTGCCGCTGTTCCCCGTCTGCCGCGCCTCGGGCGCCGCCGCGCCGCGGAATGACCCCCGACGACTCCTCGACGACCGTCGGGGTCGTCGTCGCCGGTCCGCGCTGGCGCTCCACCGTCGGGCGCCGGGTCAACCGCGTGCGCGAGTCGCTGCCGGCGATCGCGCAGATCGTCGTCGCCGCGACCGCGGCGTACGCTTTCGCGCACTTCGTGCTGGGGCACTCGGTCCCTCTGCTCGCGGCGACGGTCACGGTGTCGAGCCTCGGGCTGGTGCGCGACGCGCGCCCGTGGCGGGTCGCCGAGACGGTCATGGGCATGCTCGTCGGCATCCTCATCGCCGAGGTCGTCCTGCTCGTCGCCGGGGCCGGATGGTGGCAGATCGCGCTCGCGATGACGGTGACCCTCGTCGTGGCCCGGTTCCTGTCGCCCCAGCCGGGCTTCGCGCTCGCGGCGGTCGTCCAGTCGCTCATCGCCCTGGTGCTGGTGTCGGGTGTGCCGTTCCTGCGCCTCGTGGACGGGGCGATCGGCGGCGTCGCCGCGCTCATCGTGACCGCGCTGATCCCGCGTACCCTCCGACGCACCGAGCTGCGCGACGCCGATGAGCTGTTCGACGCGCTGGATGCCGCCATGGACACCATCGTGCGGGCGCTGCGCAGGGGTGATCGCGCACGCGCCGAGCGCGGTCTGGAACGCGCGCGTTCGCTGCAGACCTACGTCGACGCGTGGAGCGGGTCGCTCGAGTCGGGCCGCGAGGTCGCGCGCATCTCGCCGTTCCTGCGCCGTCAGCGCACCGAGCTCGATCGCCACGAACGGGTCCGCGGCGCCCTCGACCTCACCACGCGCAACCTTCGCGTGGTCGCCCGGCGCGCCGCCTACCTGTGCGCGGACGGCGAGAGCCGACCCGTCCCCGCCGATCTGCTGGCCGAGCTTGCCCGGGGCGCGGGCCTCGTCCGCGACAGCCTCGACGACATCTCGCTCGAGCCCGTCGCCCGAGAAGCCGTCGGAGCAGTCGCGCGACGACTCGATCCCGCGGTTCTGCTGCCCGAGGGGCGCGTGGGCGAGCTCAATCTCGTCGCGGCCCTGCGTCCGCTGGCGGTCGACCTGCTCGTCGCGGCCGGAATGCCCTCCGCCGACGCCCGGGCGCTCCTTCCGCGCGTCTGACGCTCAGCTCGGAGCGACTGCCTCCCACGCCACGCCCACTTCGCCGAGCCGCCACCTCTCGCGGCGCAGCAGGGGCCACCCCGCGTCGGCCAGGGCGAGCATCGCCGTGCGCCACCGGTGGACCGGCCCGAACGGGGCGACCGCCGCGGCTCGGGCCCATTCGCGATCGAGCGAGGTCACGAACTCATGCACGCGTTCCCCCTCGACGTTGCGGTGGATCAGGGCCTTCGGCAGGCGCTCGGCGGCGATCGCGGGGGAGTCGAGCTCGGCGAGACGGAGCGAGATGGTGAGACTGCGGGCCACGGCATCCGCTCCCACCTCCGCCCAGGTCGCGACGCGGCCGATCTCGTCGCAGGTTCCCTCGACCAGGATGCCGTCGGGCTGCAGCCGCGCGCACATGCGACCCCAGGCGTCCGCGACGTCGCCCTCGTCGTATTGGCGGAGCACGTTCATGGCTCGAATGATCGCGGGGCGACGAGATGCCGGCAGGGGGACTTCGAAGCCCCCGCGTGCGAAAGACACGCCCTCGACCCCGGCGGACTGTTCGCGGGCCCGAGCGACGCGGTCGGGGTCGATCTCGAGGCCGAGGACCTCGGCGTCCGGTCTCTGGCTGCGAAGCCGGGCCAGGAGCTCGAGGGGAGTCGCCGCACTCGCTCCGAAGCCGAGGTCGACCACGAGCGGGTCGTCGGCACGACGGAGGACCGGGTGCCGAGCGATCCAGCGGTCGATACGACGAAGGCGATTGACCCCGGTCGTGCCGCGGGTGGGACGGCCGACGGGGGAGGGGGTCACTCGAACATCTTGTCAGGCCGTCCAGCCCCGGCCCGCGGCCCTCACCTCGATAGCATGGAGTCATGCCTCACACGCTGATCCTCCTCCGCCACGGGCAGAGCGAGTGGAACAAGACCAACCAGTTCACCGGCTGGGTCGACGTGCGACTCACCGACCAGGGCAAGGCCGAGGCGAAGCGCGGCGGTGAGCTGCTCGCCGAGTCCGGTGTCCTTCCCGACGTGCTGCACACCTCGGTGCTCAGCCGCGCGATCCAGACGGCCAACATCGCCCTCGATGCCGCCGATCGCCTCTGGATCCCGGTCAAGCGGTCGTGGCGCCTCAATGAGCGTCATTACGGCGCTCTGCAGGGCAAGGACAAGGCGCAGACCCTCGAGGAGTTCGGTAACGAGCAGTTCATGCTCTGGCGTCGTTCGTTCGACGTTCCGCCGCCGGCCCTGCCCGCCGACGACCAGTACAGCCAGGTCGGCGACCCCCGTTACGACGGGATCGACGGCGAGGTGCCCGACACCGAGTCCCTGAAGATCGTCATCGACCGCATGCTGCCCTACTGGCACAGCGACATCGTCCCCGACCTGCAGGCCGGCAAGACCGTGCTCGTCACGGCGCACGGCAACTCGCTGCGCGGTCTCGTGAAGCATCTCGAGGGCATCAGCGACGCCGACATCGCCGAGCTGAACATCCCGACCGGCATCCCGCTGGTCTACCGCCTCGACGACGACCTCAAGCCCCTCGGCCCGGGCGAGTACCTCGACCCCGAGGCCGCGGCCGCCGGCGCCGCCGCCGTCGCCGCTCAGGGCAACAAGCACTGACGCCGAACAGAAAGAGGGGGTGGATGCCGGTCGGCATCCACCCCCTCTTCTCGCGTTCCGCGGTCAGATGACCGGGCTCGGTTCGTGGGTGGATTCGTCGTCGGCGCCGGCCCAGTCACCGGTCGCGAGGTAGATGACCTTCTTGGCGACGGACACCGCGTGGTCTGCGAAGCGCTCGTGGTAACGGCTGGCCAGGGTCGCGTCGACCGTCGCCGTCGCCTCACCCTTCCAGGAGTCGCCGAGCACCTTCTCGAAGACGCTGACGTGCAGTTCGTCGATGTCGTCGTCGGCGTCGCGGATGGCTTCGGCGAGCCGAAGGTCCTGCGTGCGCAGCAGCTCGGCGAGCTTGCGCGA
Organism: Microbacteriaceae bacterium; assembly: GCA_022702225.1. Lineage (GTDB taxonomy): Bacteria > Actinomycetota > Actinomycetes > Actinomycetales > Microbacteriaceae > Microbacterium. The sequence goes on from JAKOMY010000036.1 coordinate 6,149, forward strand.
TACCTCGACGTCGAGCTCGCCCATGCGGGTGAAGGTGCTCTTCAAGCCCTTGGGGATCGCGCGCTCGGGGAAGCGCGAGCGCGCGAGCTGTGCGATGTGCTCGGCCATGTCGCCCATGCGCTCGAGTGAGGCGCTCACCCGGAGCGCGGTGACGACGATACGCAGGTCGCGCGCCACGGGCTGTTGGCGGGCGAGGATCTCGATCGCGAGCTCGTCGAGTTCGAAGGCCTTCTCGTCGATGATGGCATCGGCTTCGATGACCTCTTCGGCGAGGGAGACGTCGCTGGTGCCGAACGCGCGGGTGGCGCGGTCGATCGCAACGGTCACGAGGTCGGCGATCTCGACCAGTCGGCTCTGAACGTCCTCGAGGGACTGGTGGAATACTTCGCGCATGGGCGGGTACCTTCCTCGTCGGCGGCACGGCACATAGGTGTCCCGCAACCCTGGGGGATTCTTCCCAGCGAAGGTTAACGAGTGGTGCTGTGACAGTGAATAGTAGCCTCTACGGCGGCTCTCACGGGGGTGAACGGCCGGTGACGCTCAAGGGGCGCCTCTACTGTGGAGGCATGCAACAACCGCAGCTCGTGCTGCTCGCGCTTCTGGCTGGACTCCTCGTCGGAGCGGCGGTCGTCGGCCTCGTGGTCGCGGCACTGCGTGCCCGTGACCGCTCTCTCGCGCAGACCTCCGCCGAGGTGCCCGAGGGCGTGGAGGCCATGCTGGGGGCGATGGACGACCCCGCTTTCGTGTGCGACACCTCGTCGACGGTGCTGGCGCTCTCGCCGGCCGCCGAGGTCTTCGGCGTCCAGGCCGGAGAGGTGATCGCGAGCGAAGAACTCAAGCGTGTGGCTCGCGTGGCGCGCGACACCGGCTCGGGCATCGCCGAGAACCTGCGCTTGCGGCGCGGCGCCGCTCCCGCCGAGCCGCGGCTGGTCGCCGTGCGCGCCACTCCCATCTCGGGTCGTCTGACCCTCGTCGTACTGCGCGACATCACCGAGCACGAGCGCGTGGAGGAGATGCGTCGCGATTTCGTGGCGAACACGAGCCATGAGCTCAAGACACCCGTGGGTGCGGTGAGTCTGCTCGCCGAGGCGATCGAGTCGGCGGCCGACGATCCCGCTCAGGTGCGGCACTTCGCGTCGCGGCTCCAGGCCGAGGTCACGCGATTGGCGGCCCTGGTCAATCGCATCCTGAGCCTTTCGCGTCTGCAGGCCTCAGACGAGTTGCGCGACGTGCGCGACGTATCGATCGACGAGGTCGTCACCGCCGCGGTCGAGGGGTACGCCATCCAGGCGGATGCCGCCCAGGTCACGGTCGTCCGCGGAGGCACCAAGGGGCTGTGGGTGCGCGGCGAGCCGCAGATCCTCACCGAGGCCGTCGGCAACCTCGTGGCCAATGCCATCGCGTACTCCCCGCAGGGCTCGAAGGTCGGAATCGGCGTGAAGCTCGACGACACCGTGGTCGAGATCGCGGTGACCGACCGCGGTATCGGCATCCCCGAGAGCGATCAGCACCGCGTCTTCGAGAGGTTCTACCGCGCCGACCAGGCTCGCTCGCGTCGAACCGGCGGAACCGGGCTCGGCCTCTCGATCGTCAAGCATGCCGTCCAGCGCCATGGGGGCGAGGTGCGGCTCTGGTCGCGTCCCGACCGCGGCTCGACATTCACCATCCGACTTCCGATGTCGGAGGCTCCCGATCTGGAGAGCGTCCGCCCCAAACCCCGCCGCAAGGGCCGCAAGGGCTCCGCGACGACCCCCGTACCCGCGAAGGGAGACACCGCATGACCCGCGTTCTGATCGTCGAGGACGAACCCGATCTGGCCGACCCGCTGGCCTACCTTTTGCGACGGGAGGGCTACGAGGTCGAGATCGCCGAAGACGGCGCCCTCGCCCTGGTCGCTTTCCGCGATCGCGGTGCCGACATCGTCCTGCTGGATCTCATGCTTCCCGGGATGCCCGGGACCGAGGTCTGCCGCCAGGTGCGACTGAGCTCGCAGGTTCCGATCATCATGCTCACGGCCAAGGACTCCGAGGTCGATATCGTCGTCGGTCTCGAACTCGGCGCGGACGATTACGTCACCAAGCCGTACTCGACCCGCGAGCTGTTGGCGCGGATGCGGGCTGTGCTGCGCCGCCGCGCACCGGAGGAGGCCGACCTCGACGACCGCATCCTCTCCGGCGGGCGCGTGGTGCTCGACATCGACCGGCATACTGTCGCCGTCGACGGGGGAGAGATCAACATCCCCCTCAAGGAGTTCGAACTCCTCGAGGTGCTGATGCGCAACGCCGGTCGCGTGCTCACCCGCGGACAGCTCATCGATCGCGTCTGGGGAACGGACTACTTCGGCGACACCAAGACGCTCGATGTGCACATCAAGCGCATCCGCTCGCGCATCGAGCAGAACCCGAGCGAGCCGAGCATGCTCGTCACCGTGCGAGGTCTGGGCTACCGGTTCGAAGCCTGACGGTCGCGGGAACGACGAAGGCGCCGACGGAGAACCGTCGGCGCCTTCGTCGTGTGTTCAGGACGCGGGAGTCGCGCTGGGCGTCGGCGACGGCGTGGCCGGGAACGAGGTCGACGCCTCGGGGCTCGGCGCGAGAGGGGCGAGGTACTCGAGCGCCCCGTCGAGGACGGGCACCTGGATGAGAGCACCCTGTCCGTTGCCGGACTGGAAGTACACGGGAACCGTCGAGCCGGGGGCCGCGTCGATGTCGTCGAGGCGGAGCGGCTCGACACCGTCGGCCAGATCGCCGAGGCTGAGGGTTCGGTTGGCCGGCACCGTCACCGAGGCGGGGACGGCGGTCGCGCCCTCGCCGACCTCGAGCTTCAGTGTGAGCACGTCGGTGGTGTCGTTGACGATGGCGGCGACGAAGTTGCCGGTCGTGCCGTCTTCGTCGGCGACGATCATCGCATTGCGGATGTGCAGCGGACCGGAGTCGGCGGGCACGTTCACACCGTCGGACGCGGAGTAATCGATGGTGGTCGCCTGCGGGGCGAGGATGTTGCATCCCGTCGTACCGAGTACGACAGCTGCACCCACGGCGATGGACGCGATCAGGCGCGTTTTCACGGATCCTCCAAGATCGACAGACGGCATCCAGATCATCCTACGGGGTCGGCGGTACCGGGCCGCTCGCACGCGCACGAGGGGAGCAGTCTGCGGGGAGGGCGGAACCTTAGCGCATGCGGGCCTGTGGTATCCTGGATGTTGCCGAAAGGACATAACTCCATGCTTTTTGAGGTTGGCGAGACCGTCGTTTACCCGCACCATGGCGCGGCCACGATCATCGAGGTCAAGGAACGCGTTATCAAGGGCGAGACGAAGAAATACCTGAAGCTCAACGTCACCCAGGGAGACCTCGTCATCGAGGTCCCGGCTGACAACGTCGACCTCGTCGGCGTTCGTGACGTGATCGGCAAAGAGGGTCTCGACCGTGTCTTCGAGGTGCTCCGCGCACCCTTCACCGAGGAGCCGACCAACTGGTCGCGTCGCTACAAGGCGAACCTCGAGAAGCTCGCTTCGGGTGATGTGATCAAGGTCAGCGAGGTCGTTCGCGACCTGTGGCGCCGCGATCAGGACCGCGGCCTGTCCGCCGGCGAGAAGCGCATGCTGGCGAAGGCGCGCCAGATCCTGGTGTCCGAGCTCGCTCTCGCCGAGAAGACCGACGAAGACCGCGCGAGCGTCGTGCTCGACGAGGTCCTCGCGTCCTGATCCCGCTCGGTGCGTCGCCCGTTCGTGGCGGCGCGCTAGCGTGAACGGGTGACTCTCACCCCCGTCCCGCGTCTCGCGGTCATCGTCGTCGCCGCCGGCTCCGGTACCCGTTTGCAGGGTGGTGCGCCGAAGGCGTTCGTCGGCATCGACGAGAGGTCGATTCTGCATCACGCTCTGCGCGGGGTGTTCGAAGCGACGTCTGCGCAGGTCGTCATCGTCGTGCCGCGGGGGTACGAGGGCGAGGCGCTGGCCGATGCGCGGGATGCCGCGGGAGACCGCGCCGACCTCGTCACCGTCGTGGTGGGCGGGGCGACTCGGCAGGGGTCGGTCGCCGCGGGGCTCGGCGCGCTCTGGGGCGACGTAGAGATCGTGCTCGTGCACGACGCAGCCCGTGCGCTGACGCCACCCGCGGTCTTCGATCGCGTGGTCCAGGCCGTCGAGGCCGGAGCCGCTGCCGTCATCCCGGTCCTCCCCGTCGTCGACACCATCAAGCGCGTCGACGCGGAAGGTCGCGTCATCGGCCCCGTCGATCGCACGGAGCTCGCGGCGGCTCAGACACCGCAGGGATTCGCTCGATCGGTTCTCGAGGCGGCTCTGGCCGAGGTCGACTCCGATCACACCGACGACGCGGCCGCGGTCGCGGCAGCGGGGCACCCCGTCGTCACGGTCGAGGGAGACGCGGTGGCGTTCAAGATCACGACCGGCCCCGACCTCGACCGCGCTCGTGCCCTTCTCGAGACGGGCCCCGCGGCATCCGTCGTCCCCCCGTCGACCCACTCGGCGCCGCGCGTGGGCATCGGCACCGACGTGCACGGCTTCGGGGGAGAGGGCACTCTGTGGCTCGCGGGTCTGGAGTGGCCGGGCGAAGAGGCGCTGTCGGGACATTCCGACGGTGACGCCGTGGCGCACGCGATCGTCGACGCGCTTCTGGCCGCGGCCGGTCTCGGCGACATCGGCACGCACTTCGGCACCGACCGGCCCGAGTTCGCCGGTGCTCACGCGTCGGCGTTCCTCGCCCACACGGCCGGACTCCTGTCGGCGGCCGGGTGGCGCATCGGGAACGTCTCCGTGCAGGTGCAGGCGAACCGCCCGCGTTTTGCGTCCCGTCGCGTCGAGGCGGAGCTGGCGCTGTCGGCGGCCCTCGGCGGCGCGGCGGTATCGGTAAGTGCCACGACGACCGACGGACTCGGCTTCACCGGGCGCTCCGAGGGGGTCGCCGCTTTCGCGACGGCCCTCATCGTGCCGGCTTAGAGCTCGCGGGTCATGAAGGTCGACAGCGGGTCGGGCTTGTACGGCGCGAACGCGGGGCACTCCACGAAGCCCTCGCTCGCGTAGAGACGACGAGCGGGCAGGAAGTCGTCGGTACTCCCCGTCTCGAGCCAGAGACTCCGGATGCCGCGCTCGCGCGCATCGTCCATGATGTGCCGCAGGATCGCGCGGCCGATGCCCTGGCCGAGGAAGTCCTCGGCGACCCGCATGGACTTCAGCTCGGCGCGATCGAGGTCCAGGTCTTTGCACGCACCGATGCCGGCGAGCTCGTCGTCGACCCAGGCGGACCAGACCGTGACGCCGTCCGCGGTGAGCCGGTCCACGTCGAGGGCGTGCACGCTCTCGACGGGTGTGTTCTCGAGCATGCCGGCGAGGTGTGCGGCGACGAGAGCGCGCGTGGCGTCTCCGGACAGGTCATCGGGGCGAATCACAAGGGGCACCCCCGCACATTAGCGGCGCTATGTTTCGCTCAGGGGTCGTGAGGGGGCGGCCGGTAGGCTGGGCCGGTGACTGTTCGGCTGTACGACACGAAGGCGCAGGGACTGCGCGACTTCGTCCCCCTCGACCCCTCGAACGTCACGGTCTACGTCTGCGGGCCCACCGTGCAGTCGGGCCCGCACATCGGCCACGTGCGTGCGGCCCTGGCCTTCGACCTGCTTCGCCGGTGGCTCGAACGCCGCTACGGCCGAGTCACGTTCGTGCGCAACGTCACCGATATCGACGATAAGGTCCTGGCCAACGCGACCGAAACCGAGCCGTGGTGGGCTCTCGCCTACCGCATGGAGCTGGAGTTCTCGCGGGCGTACGAGGCCGTCGGCATCCTTCCCCCCACCTACGAACCCCGCGCGACGGCATCGGTGACGCAGATGCAAGAGCTCATCGCCGAGCTCATCGAACGCGGCCACGCCTACGCTGCCGCCGGCGACGTCTACTTCGATGTGCGCTCGTGGCCCGCGTACGGCGAGCTCACCCGTCAGAGCCTGGATGCCATGGAGCCGGCGTCCGACGCCGATCCCCGGGGCAAGCGCGACCCTCGCGATTTCGCCCTGTGGAAGAGCGCGAAGTCCGATGAGCCGGCATCCGCGACCTGGAACTCTCCTTGGGGCGCGGGACGGCCCGGCTGGCACATCGAGTGCTCGGCGATGTCGCGCCGCTACCTCGGACCTGAGTTCGACATCCACGGCGGCGGTCTCGACCTGCGCTTCCCGCACCACGAGAACGAGATCGCGCAGTCGACGGCAGCCGGGGACTCCTTCGCGCGCTACTGGGTGCACAACGGCCTCGTCACCGTCGACGGGCAGAAGATGTCCAAGTCGCTCGGCAACTTCACCCTGGCCGCCGACGTGCTCGCCGCTCACGACCCGCTCGTGGTGCGCTACGCCCTCGCCGCCGCGCACTACCGCTCGAACCTCGACCTGAGCGAGGCGTCCTGGACCGAGGCCGAGACGGCCCTCGGCCGGATCCGGACCTTCCTCGACCGGGCAGAGCGTCTCGTGCAGCCGGGGTGGACCGAGGCGACCGATGCACTCCCGACGGAGTTCGTCGAGGCCATGGACGACGATCTCTCCGTACCCCGGGCGCTGGCCGCGATCCACACGAGCATCCGATCGGGAAATGCGCTGCTCGACGCCGGCAAGTACGATGAGGCGAAGCAGGACGTCATGGATGTCATGCAGATGACGCTCGTCCTGGGGATCAACCCCCACTCTTCTCAGTGGGGTGACACCGGCGGGGGAGCGCAGACCGCCGCTCTGGACGCCCTCGTCCAGACGATGATCACGCAGCGTGCGCAAGCGCGCGCGGACAAGGATTGGGCGGCCGCGGATCGCATTCGAGACGCGATCGCCGCCGCAGGAATCACGCTGGAGGACACTCCGGCCGGAACGCATTGGAGTATCGATGGCTAAGCCTGGACGCCCGGGAGCACGCAACCCCGGCAAGAAGAAGGGGCCCCTCAAGGGCACCGGCGGCCACGTCCGCAAGGCACTCGAAGGGCGCGGACCCACCCCGAAGGCCGAAGACCGCGCCTGGCACCCCGCGGGCAAGCGCAAAGCCGCCCAGGAGCGCTACGCCGCCGCCGGTGGCAAGGCGAAGCCGGGCGTGCGCGCGGTGGGGAGCAACCCGAATCGCAAGAGCCCGAAGGCGGCCGACGACACCGAGACGGTCACCGGTCGCAACTCCGTGCTCGAGGCGCTGCGGGCCAAGATTCCCGCCACGGCGATGTACGTCGCCCAGCGCATCGAGATGGACGACCGCGTCAAAGAGATGCTGTCGATGGCGACGAACCGCGGCATCCCGGTGCTCGAGGTCACGCGTCCCGAACTCGACCGTATGGCCGGCTTCGACGGCGTGCACCAGGGCGTCGCGCTCAAGGTGCCCCCGTACGCCTACGCCCACCCCCAGGACCTGCTCGAGCAGATCATCGACCGCGGTCAGGTTCCACTGCTCGTCGCGCTCGACGGTGTCACCGACCCTCGCAACCTCGGAGCGATCATCCGTTCCACCGGCGCGTTCGGCGGCCAGGGCCTGATCATCCCGCAGCGTCGATCGGCGAGCGTCAACTCCGCCGCCTGGAAGACCAGCGCCGGGGCCGCTGCGCGTATCCCCGTCGCCCTCGCGGCCAACCTCACGGCCACGCTCAAGGAGTTCAAGAAGCAGGGCGTGTTCGTGCTCGGCCTCGACGGCGACGGTGACGTGTCACTCCCCGCCCTCGAGCTCGCCGATCGTCCCGTCGTGATCGTCGTCGGTTCCGAGGGCAAGGGCCTGTCGCGCCTGGTCACCGAGACGTGCGATCAGGTCGTGTCGATCCCCATCTCCGCCGCAACCGAGTCGCTGAACGCCGGCATCGCGGCATCCGTCGCCCTGTACCAGGTGTCGACGCTCCGCGGCACCGTCTGATCCACCGAGAGGAACGCTCATGCCCCGCATCGCCGTCATCGGAGGCACCGGTTACGCCGGTAGCCACATCGTGACCGAGGCCGTCCGCCGCGGTCACACGGTCGTCTCGATCGCCCGCTCGGTTCCCACCGAGCGCGTCGAGGGTGCGACCTACCTCGAGGGCACCGTCCTCGACGTCCCCGGTCTCGTCGCCCAGCTCGAGGGCGTCGACGTCGTGGTGTCGGCCGCCGCTCCCCGCGGTGACATGGAGGGCAAGCTCCGCCCCGCGATCGCCGAGCTCGTCACCGCGCTCCCCGAGAACGTCCGCGTGGGCGTCATCGGCGGCGCCGGCGGTTCGCTCGTCGCCGAGGGCGGCCCGCGCCTGATCGACACCGACGGCTTCGCCGAGGAGTACAAGCCCGAGGCGCGCGAAGCGATCGGCATCCTCGAGGATCTCCAGGCCGACGACACCGGGCGCGACTGGTTCTACGTGCACCCGGCCGGCGGCTTCGGCTCGTGGGCGCCGGGCGAGCGCACCGGCTCGTACCGCGACGGCGGCGACGTGCTGGTGGTCGACGGCGAGGGCAACTCGTTCATCGGCGGCGCCGACTTCGCCATCGCCGTCCTCGACGAGATCGAGAACCCGAAGCACACGCGCGGGCGCTTCACCGTGGGGTACTGAGCCCACGACGCACCGAGGCCGTGGCATCCTGGATCGATTCCGGATGCCACGGCCTCGTCGTTTCGTGGGGTGCGGTGCTCGCGCCGCTGCGCTCGTCCGCGTGTCCTCTCCTCCGCGAGGACACGCGATCTGGACGAGATGACACGATTTCGCGTGTGATCTCGGCGAGATCGCGTGATTTCGCGATCATGCCGCGAACACGGGACTGGTGCGGACAGAGGGCTCGGCGGCGGCGTCAGACCAGGTCTCGCCAGTCAACCGAGTCGGTGTCGGTCGTGGGCACCTCGCCGGTGGCGGGGGCATCGGCGTCGGAGATCGTCGGCAGCGACATCGTGTCGGTGGGCGGGCCCATGACCGTCGCCTCGTCGCGGCGGTGGCGCAGGACGTCGTCGATGTAGGAGCTCACGACCTCGGCGAGCGGGACGGACCGACCGCGCGCCTGCGACATGTACCAGCGGTGCTCGAGAACCTGGTGGAACACCTCGGCGGGCTCGAGCTTGGCTCGCAGATCCCACGGGATCGCCATGACGATGGGTTCGAACACACGGGTCAGCCACTCGTGCGCGACCATCTCTTCGTCAGCGCCGAGACGTGAGACGCGCGCGCGGAACTCGTCGAGGTCGTTGAGCAGACGGCGGGCCTGGTTCTCTTCGACGTCGAGCCCGGTCAGGCGCAGCAGACGGCGCTGGTGGTGACCCGCATCGACGACCTTGGGCTGGATCGACACCTTCGTGCCGTCGCTCGCCGTGCGGATCGACATCTCACCGATGTCGAAGCCGAGGGCGTTGAGACGGTGCACGCGCTCGGTGATGCGCCACGACTCGTCTACGGCGAAGGACTCCCTGTCGGTGAGGGCACCCCACAGCGAGTGGTACGACGACACCAGTCCGTCGGCGATGGCCACGGCATCCACTCCGCCCTCGAGGCGACCGCCGGCCTCGAGGTCCATGATCTCGCCGGCGATGTTGATGCGGGCGATGTCGAGGTCGTGCGCGCGCTGACCGGGCGTCAGGCGGTTGCCGTGCAGCTCGCCCGTCTCGGCGTCGACGAGATAGGCCGCGAACTCGCCCGCATCGCGGCGGAACAGCGTGTTCGACAGCGATACGTCACCCCAGTAGAAGCCGACGTTGTGCAGGCGTACGAGCAGCACCGCGAGAGCGTCCACGAGACGCGTCGCGGTGTGCGGGCGCAGCACCTGCGTGAACAGCGCGCGGTAGGGGAGCGAGAAGCGCAGGTGCGAGGTGACGAGGGCGGCGGGGAGGGGACGGCCCGAGGCGTCGGTGCGCCCGGCGATCACGGCGACACGGTCGACGCAGGGGGCATCGAGGCGGTCGAGATTGCCGAGCATGTCGTACTCGCGCCGGGCCATCTCTTCGGTGGTCTCTTTGATGGCGACGACGCGACCGGAGAGGTTGGCGAAGCGCACGAGGTGCCGCGAGATGCCCTTGGGGAGTGCCACGATGTGGCTGCTGGGCCAGTCGGCGAGAGCGGTCGACCAGGGCAGCTGCAACAGGCCCGGGTCGACGGTGCTCGCCGTGATGCTGAGGGATTCGGACACGGGAACCTCCGGGAAAACAGTGCGGCGCGCCCCCGACCCGACGGATCGGGATCGGGGACGCGCCGCGTCGGTGCGTGGATCAGGCCGAAGCGATGGCCCGGTCGGTGAGGCGGTCGCCGGTCTCCACGTCGAAGACGTGCACGTGGCCGGGAACCGGCGCGAGCACGACCGTCTCGCCCGCGTTGGGGTGACGGCGACCGTCGACGCGAGCGACGAGGTCGGTGCGCTTGCCGTTGATGTCGGTGTGGCCGTAGAGGTAGCCGTCGGCGCCGAGCTCCTCGACGAGGTCGACGACGACCGAGAGGCCGCGACCGTCGGCGGGGGCGACCTGGATGTCTTCCGGACGGACGCCGATGGTGACCGCGGAGCCGTTGGCCTTGCCGATGGTGTCGGCTTCGACGGGGACGACGAGGTCGCCGAAGCGCACGCCACCCTCAGCGAGGTCGGCGGTGAAGAGGTTCATGGCGGGCGAGCCGATGAAGCCGGCCACGAAGACGTTCTTCGGGGTCTCGTACAGGTCGCGCGGGGTGCCGACCTGCTGGAGCAGGCCGTCCTTGAGCACGGCGATGCGGTCACCCATGGTGAGCGCTTCGGTCTGGTCGTGCGTGACGTAGACCGTGGTGACACCGAGGCGGCGCTGGAGCGACGCGATCTGGGTACGGGTCTGGACGCGCAGCTTGGCGTCGAGGTTCGACAGCGGCTCGTCCATGAGGAAGACCTGGGGCTGACGGACGATCGCGCGGCCCATGGCGACGCGCTGGCGCTGACCACCCGAGAGGGCCTTGGGCTTGCGGGTCAGGTACTGCTCGAGGTCGAGCAGCTTGGCGGCCTCGAGCACGCGCGAGGCGCGCTCTTCTTTGCCGACACCGGCGATCTTGAGCGCGAAGCCCATGTTCTCGGCGACCGTCATGTGCGGGTACAGCGCGTAGTTCTGGAAGACCATCGCGATGTCGCGGTCCTTCGGCGGGACGTCGGTCACGTCGCGGTCGCCGATCAGGATGCGGCCGGAGTTGACCTCTTCGAGGCCGGCGAGCATGCGCAGCGAGGTGGACTTGCCGCAGCCGGAGGGGCCGACGAGAACCAGGAATTCGCCGTCTGCGACGTCGAGGTTCAGCTTGTCGACCGCGGGGCGGGTTCCGCCGGGGTACAGACGGGTTGCGTTGTCAAAGGTGACGGACGCCATTTTCTCTTCTCCTTCACCGGCAGGTACGTGCCGGACGATCCGTAGTGAATGGAATGAACGGGGGCGACCCCGTGCGCCCGACGTTGGACGCATTCGTCAGTATCGCACGTGTCTGGTCATTTCTCAGCCAGCCTGGCTACCATCGATCCTCGTCGCCCCACCCGCGCGACCCCCCTGATTTCATGCGGCATCGTCCGTGCCCGGAAGGTTTCATGTCCAACGACCAGTCACCGAATGTGCCAGCAGAACGCGACCGCCGTGAGGCGGTGCGCGAGAAGGCGCAGCAGGTTAAGGCGAAGCAGACGCGATGGCGTATCGCGCGTCGCTCGCTGCTGGGTATCGGGGCCGTCGCCGTGATCGCCGTCGGCGCCGTGGGCGTCTCGTTCGCGCTGAACTCGCGGGAGTCTCGCTCGCAGGCGCTTCCCGACGCCGCCACCGACGACGGTTTCGTCATCACGAGCGCCTCGCAGGTGGCCGACCCGCTCGCCGATCAGACCGTCGACGGCAGCGCCGCGACGATGTCGGCACAGGCCACTCCTCCGGCCGCCGAGCCCGCACCGGCGACCGAGCCGACCCCCGAGCCCACGGGCACGGCTGCGCCCGTCGACATCCGCGTCTACGTCGACTACATGTCGGCCGAGGCGCGCGAGTTCCAGACCGCGAACGCGAGCCAGTTGTCGAAGTGGGTCGGCGACAAGGCCGCCACCCTCACGTACTACCCGGTGGCGATGCTGACGTCGAAGTCGAACGGCACGAAGTACAGCCTGCGCGCGGCCGGTGCCGCGGCGTGCGTGGCGACGCATTCGTCGGACCGCTTCTTCGCTTACAACCACGAGCTGCTCACGAACCAGCCCGCGGTCGACTCCGACGGCTACAGCGACCAGCAGCTCGCCGACATGGCGCAGGGCGCCGGCGTGAGCGACATCGGTGCGGTCCGCGACTGCATCGAGGGCGAGACCTACACGGCGTGGGCCAAGGCCGCCACCGATCGTGCGATCAAGGGCCTGCCCGGCACGAAGGGACAGGCGCTGACCGCCACCCCGACCGTGCTCGTGAACGGCACCGAATACGTCGGCAACATGGATGACGCGAAGGAGTTCGCCCAGTTCGTGCTCACCGTCGACAGCAACGCGTACTACTCGACCGCCACCCCGACGCCGTCGGTCTCGCCGTCGGCCACTCCCGCGGGCTGAGGCGTCGGCGCGAATGCGTCGCTGTATGAGATTCTGGTGACATGAACGAAGAGCTTGAGGACTCGCCCCCGCGGCGGTCCCTCACGCAGCTGAAGGCATGGGTACAGGAGTTCCGCGACCAGGGTCACCTGTTCGCAGGCCAGCTCAAGGTCGTCGAGCAGGAGGATGCCGACAGCCAGGACACCGGTCTCGTGGTGATCAACCTGATGAACGCGCGCGCGTCGATCTACATGCAGCCGCAGGGGTATGACGAGCCTCTCTGGGAGGCGACCCTCACGGCGCGCCCGGAAGACCTGACGCTGTCGCCGCACGAGATGGCGAGCTTGGCCGCCGAGCTCGTAGTGGCGGGCAACCTGTGCTCGTTCCTGCAGTGGAAGTCCTTGGAATGGGACCGCGACAGTGGGAAGCACCGCATCTGACCGGTCTCGAGCGACCCTTCCGCCGCTCTAGACTCATCCATCGAGGCGTCACGCGTCTCACGCCGGCTTGGCGCAATTGGTAGCGCACCGTACTTGTAATACGGGGGTTGCAGGTTCAAGTCCTGTAGCCGGCACCAAAAAAGCCTGATGATAACGGTAAATTGTCAGACGCCCCCTGCAGATGAGAGGCGAATTCACGATTTACTCACGGTTTTCGTCCGGGCACAGGCGAGTCGGCTGGCTGGTGTGGCCCGGGTGAATTCTCACGGCGGTTCAGACCGCAGAGCACACAAAAGTTCCCAGCCGCTCGTTCGGATCTGGACGCTGATCGCCGCATATCTGATTCGCCCCGCTACATTGTGTTGGGTGAATCTTTCGTGCGACGGCAGCGAGGTTGTCGTGCGTTTCGGCCCGTTCTCCCAGGAAGGGCTTGAGGAGAACGCCCAGCAGACCTACGACCTCGACGTGCGCGAGAGTCATCCGTCGCCGCGTTATGGCGTGTCGGTCGTCGCTGGGCACTGTGCAGAGGGCGAGACCTTCGAGGATGCTGTCGCACGCATAGCGGGTGAATCGACCTTGAACGGTCGGACGATAGCTGTCATGCTCGGGAGTCAGCTGCGCGCTCACGGGTTCGATCTGCTTAGCGATCCGCACCCCACGGTCAAGCGGCACTACCTCGTTGGGGAAGACCCCTTCCAGGCAATGCCGAATATTTCGGCACTAGCATTGTTGGTAGACGATGCTCGGATGAGAAACCCGGGCTGGAAAAAAGGACGGGCAGCATGAGCCGCGCAGTGGTTGAGATCGACCTGAACTCTCGCGACGCACAGGGGCTCACTCCTGTGCGATTGGCCAAGTGCAACGACACTCTTCACATCGGCCAGATCGTGACGGCTGTAGAGCGTGAGGATGGCGTTCAGGCACGCGGGTATGTGGCTGAGGTGGACGAGCGACTCGGGTATGCCTTCCTGCACATCGACGAGAACTCCATGACGGAGTTGGGCGACCCGTCCTTCGAATCGCAGAAGAACGTTGCAGTCAACCGTGCGGTTGCATCGGTGCAGAACGCCGCGGCCGCTGCGGCAGCAAGCTCTACGTCTGCTCGCGCAGTGGCGCGGATGTTCTTCACCTCATGAAGCCGACTCTTCTCGTCGCCGTCCTTGCCGACGCGGTTACCGTTCGGGACGGTCTGCTTCACCTGCTGGGCGGCGGTATCACCACCCTCATGCGGCCCCAATTTCCGGCGCCCATTGGCGCTCGCCTGGCGCTAACGGTCTATTTTCAGTTCCCAACCGGCCACAGAGACACGATCACGTTTGGCGCGCTCTGCCGTAGTTCCAGTGGCGAGACCATGTTCGAGATCGAAGGCGGAATCGACGTTGAGTCGACTGACGGCGACGTGATTTCGTCGGCATCAATCGCGGTGCCTCTAGAGAACGCGGGTGTGCCCAGCCCTGGCAACTACTCCATCGAAGTCACGATCAACGGTGAAGTTCAGGCCACGGTTCCGTTCCGGGCGCAGCTGGTGGACCCGGGGATGATGTACCCCTTCGGGGCGATGCCTTTCGGATGAGTTCATGGGAACACGCAGACGGCCCCGCATCTCCTCGAAGGTGCGGGGCCGTCTGTAGTTGAGGGTACGGTTTTCGAGCGAGCAACTTCGACAGAACGGATGCAACGGCGGGGCCGTGGTGGATCTCGTCGGCGTAGCTGCGCTCGGTCGTCTTCGTTTCCTCGTGGCCGAGCTGATCGCGTGCCGCTTCGATCCCGAGCTCGTCGCGGACGACGGTCGCCACGGTCTTGCGGAAGCTACGCGGCGTCACGCCCTCCCACGCTGTGCCCTTCAGAGCACCGCGCCACATCGTGCGGTAGTTGTTCGGATGCCGGAACGTGCCGACGCTCGAAGGGAACACGAACTGTGAGAACGACGAGACCCGACGTCGCATCAACATGTCGACCGTCTCGGGAGGTAGCTCAAGCTCGCGGTAACCGACCTCACTCTTCGTCACGTCCTGCACGAACATCTTGCCGTCGCGGTCCTGCGCGATCGTCCCGCGCACGATGACGCGCTGGGCGACGAGGTCGAGCGCATCCCATCGGAGCGCGAACACTTCACCCGTGCGCATGCCCGAACCGACGAACATGTTCGCGGTGTCGGAGAGGTCGCTCGCGCGCGCTCGGCGTGGCCGGCGGTCGCTCTCGTCGCGCGGCTCGGACCCGGCGTCCCACTGCTCAAACCGGTCGAGGATGCCCTGCACGGCCGCGCGATCGGGGGCGGCGGCGCGCGCCGTCCGTTTCGCGCGCTCGGGTGCGGGGACGTCGCTCATCGGGTTGGCGCGCACGGCCCCATGTCGGGCGGCGAGGGTGAACATTCCGCTCAGCACGACGTGCGTCGTCTTCGCGGTGCCCGGCCCGGATGACCGCGCGAGCGCGACGAGGAAGCGGTCGAGCCGTGGCACGCTGCACTCCTGCAGGCGCACGCTGCCGAGGCCCGGGGTGATGTGCTTCGTGATGGCGTTCTGATAGATCCGCACCGAGCCTTCGGCGAGGCGCGTGCGGGACTCGAGCCAACGCGTCGCGAGGTCGGAGACGGTCGTGTCTGCGGTGAGATCGTCACTCGCGAGGGCTAGACGCTGTTTCAGCGCCCGCACGAGATTTCGCTCGGCCTCGGCGGGCGTCTTCCCCTGCCGGTCCATCGACCGCGTGACGCCGTCGGAATCCCGATAGTAGGCGCGCGCGGTCGGCTTGCCCTTCACCGTCATGCGGCGGATGCGCCCCCACGTCTCGAGCTCGAGCGGCGGCCGAGCCATCAGGCGACGCCCTCGCGTCGCTCCCACATTCCGGCGCCCATCCGCGGGCGCATGTAGACGTTGTCACCGCACCGCACCGCACCGCACCGCACCGCACCGCACCGCACCGCAGCGCATCGCGAACGTGATCGCCGTCGCGAATGTGAGGGCGAACGACTCTGCAACGGCGAACCGTGCCGCTGTCGAGGTGGGGGAGGTGCTGGGCCTGTGACCGGAGAGACCACGCGCGTTTGATTGGCAGGCGAACGAGTGGAAGGACGGGGTGCCCCTGTTCCTCCGCTGCTCGGCCTGGCGGGAGTTCGCCGAGTACGTCGCCGCGTCACTGACGAAGGGTGCTCGTGTCGTCGTGACGGGTCGTCTCACGCAGCGCAGCTACCAGGATCGCGAGGGCAACAACGGGTCGTCCCTCGAGCTCGAGGTCGACGATATCGGTCCGTCCCTGCGGATGCGACGGCGCAGGTGACGCGCGCGGCATCCCGTGGGGCGCCGAGCGCGCGGCCGTCGTCGGCACCGTATGACGCCCCGGTCGACGACTCGGGCGCCTGGTTGGTCCTGCCGGGAGAGGAGACGCCGTTCTGATGGGCCGCTCACGGGAGGAGCGCCGGGCCGCGCAGGCGCTGCGTCGCCGTTGCCGCGAGGAGCGTAAGTGTGTGGTGGTCGGTGAGTCGCTGGGGCTGCAGCTGCTGCCCCGGCAGATCGATTCCCTGTTCGCCTACGCCGCAAGAGGGGGAGGGTGGAAGCGATGACGGGCTGCGTTTTGGGGTGCGCTCAGCAGGGCGTGCACTTCCCTGACTGCATGGTCTATGACGGCCGGGAGTACGCGTTCCCGTGCGACGGGTGCGCAGATGAGCCGACGGTCGGCGGCACGCTCGTGTGCTCGAGGTGCCGGGGCCGGTTCCGGTTCGCGCTACGGGAGGTGGCTGATCTGGTCGGCCGGATGCGGTCGCTAATCGACCCGTCGTCGGCGACCGTCTACGAGGACCGCGCGCGCCGCACCGGCTCGCCGTCGCCCGAGGCACCCGCCCCGGTGGCCGCCGACCTGATCGACGCGTCCGAGGCTCTACAGAAGGGGCTGTGGCGGTGGTCTCCCGGTGGCGGGTGGCCGCGCTCGGATGCCGCAGAGGCGTTCGACGACGCCGAGGCCGCCACGGCTGGCATCCTCGTTCATCTCGACACGTGGCTCTCTGACGGGGATGACGTCTTCTCGCTGCACCGACTGCTGCTTGAGCGGCATCCGGCGAATGAGGATGGCGTGCGCGAGGCATGGCCGGTGCAGGATGGCTCGACAAGTGGGGCGCGGAGCGTCGGGAGCAGCCGGTCGAGGAGGCGGTCGCCCCGTCGCGTGCGTTGCGCCCCGAGCGGGTGTTCGAGCCGAAGTCAGAGCGCCCGATCGAAGAACATGGCGATCCACTGCTCGGTGGCATGCAGGCGGCGGACATCACCGGTTCGCTGCGCACGCTGCAGCGGTGGCGAAAGGCTGGTGAAATCGAGCCCGAGCGCACGGCCTACGTCGCGGGGCGGGCGACCCCGCTCTACCGCCGGTCGGCGCTTCTCGCCACGAAAGATTGCGTGGCGGCGGCGAAGAACGTCCGTGACGAGGGCGGCCGGTATGCCGAGGCTGACGCCGCGTGAGCGTCATCGAGCACGAGTGCCGGTGCGGCGAGAAAATTCGCCGCACCTGGCACCGTCCACGGGCAGCCCGTTAGTTTTGTGGCGCTTACTGGAACCGCAGGCCGAAAATCGGCGCTTATGCGGTCGCTGACGTAGTGCTGGGGCGGAAGACGTCGAATGCTAGGAGTACGGCAATGGCGCCCGAGATGCCGTATAGCGCGATTGCTGAGCCGGTGACTAGACCAGACAGGAAGGTATCCAGTG
>JAKOMY010000069.1 GCA_022702225.1 Microbacteriaceae bacterium
AGACAGCCGGTCGGGCGATGCGGCGGATGGGCGCGTCGCGCCAGCCGGCCTCGTCGCGGAAGCCGTACTGCACCAGATCTTTCAGGTAAAGCATGCCGACGATGTCGTCGGCCTCGTCATCGGCCAGCGGCACGCGCGAGACGCCCTTCTCGAGGAAGAGCGACAGTGCTTCGCGAGAGGTGGCCGCGGCATCCACGCTCACCATGTCGGTGCGCGGCACCATGACCTCGCGCACGTAGCGGTCGGTGAAGTCGAAGACCGAGTGGATGAGCTCGCGATCGTCCTGCTCGATCAATTCGTTCTCGGCGGCCTCGTCGATGATGCTGAGCAGTTGCTCCTCGGATGCGAACGAGGTCGAGTGGGCGACACCGGGCGTCACGCGGTTGCCCACCGCGACGAGGCCGTGGGCGAGGGGTCCGAGCAGGATGCGCATGCCGCGGATGACCGGCGCTCCCCCGCGGAGCAGCCCGCGAGCGTGCTGCCGTCCGACGGAGCGCGGACTCGCGCCGACGGCGACGAAGGAGATACCCGTCATCAGCACGGCCGCCGCGAGGACCGCGAGCAGGATGTTGTCGAAGATGAGCATGAAGGCCGCGGCGACCAGCACGGCCGCGGTCGTCTCGGCGAGGACGCGGATGAAGGAGACGGCGGTGACGTGGGCGTTCGTGTCGTCGCCGATGCGACGCAGAGACCGCGCGTTGCGGCCGCCCGACCCGAGCTCGATCAGGTCGACGCGCGAAGTCACGCCCAGCGCCGCCTCGAATGCCGCCATCAGGCCGCCGAAGGCGACGAGGAGGAACGCGGCGACGAGGAGCAGGGCCTCGGTCATGCGCGGCGCTGGCGCTCGACGGCCTGGAAGCCGGTGATGAGCTCGCGCTGCAGGCCGAACATCTCGCGCTCCTCGTCGGGCTCGGCGTGGTCGAAGCCGAGGAGGTGCAGGAGCCCGTGGGTCGTGAGCAGGATCAGCTCGTCCTGCGTGGAGTGCTTCGCGGCGACGGCCTGGGTTTCGGCCACAGCCGGGCAGAGCACGATGTCGCCGAGCAAGCCCGCCGGCGTGGGGGCGTCTTCGGAACCGGGACGCAGCTCGTCCATCGGAAAGCTGAGCACATCGGTGGGGCCGGGCTCGTCCATCCACTGCACGTGCAGGGATTCCATGGCGCCCTCGTCGACGAGCACGATGGCCACGTCGGCGTCGGCACTGACGTGCAGCTCCGCGAGGTTGTATTCCATCAGACGCAGCAGGACCTGCTCGTCGATCTGGTGGTCGGACTCGTTGTTGATCTCGATCGTCATGAGCGGTTTCGTCTCGGGAGGTGATCGCGGGGACCGGCGGCGCTCGGGCCGCGTCGCTCCGCACGGGTGGCGAATTCGGATGCCTCGTCGCGTTCGCGACGTGCGGCCAGGCGCTTCTCGTCGTACTCGCTGTAGGCGTCGACGATGCGGCCCACGAGGTTGTGGCGCACGACGTCGTCGCTGGTGAGGCGGGAGAAATGGATGTCGTCGATGTCGTCGAGTACGCGCGTGACGAGCCGCAGTCCCGAGGCGCCCTGCGGGAGATCGACCTGCGTGATGTCGCCGGTCACGACCATGCGCGTGCCGAAGCCGAGGCGCGTGAGGAACATCTTCATCTGCTCGGGCGTGGTGTTCTGCGCCTCGTCGAGCACGACGAAGGAGTCGTTCAACGTGCGACCGCGCATGTACGCCAGCGGCGCGACCTCGATCGTGCCGGTCGCCATGAGCTTGGGGACGATGTCGGGGTCCATCATCTCGTTGAGCGCGTCGTAGAGCGGGCGAAGATACGGGTCGATCTTGTCGGTGAGCGTGCCCGGGAGGAACCCGAGCCGCTCCCCCGCCTCGACGGCCGGCCGCGTCAGGATGATGCGGTTGACTTCTTTGCGCTGCAGCGCCTGCACCGCCTTGGCCATGGCCAGATAGGTCTTGCCGGTACCGGCGGGGCCGATGCCGAAGACGATGGTGTTCTCGTCGATCGCGTCGACGTACTCTTTCTGGCCCGCGGTCTTGGGACGGATGGTCTTGCCGCGCGACGAGAGGATCGCCTCGCCCATCACCTCGGAGGGGCGGGGACCGCCGTCGGAGAGCATGCGGTTCGAGCTCGACACGTCGGACGGGTCGAGGCCCTGCCCCGAGCGGGTCATGCTGAGCAGTTCGTCGACGAGGCCGCGGGCCGCGCGCACCGCACCGGGTGCGCCCGACAGGGTGATCTCGTTGCCGCGCACGTGCACGTCGACGTCGGGGTGTTCCTTCTCGACCACGCGGAGGAGGCGATCCTGCGGGCCGAGAAGCTGCACCATGGCCACGCCGTCGACCTGGATGTGGTCGGAGACGGTTTCTTCGGCGGAATCAGCCACCCAAGCTCTTTTCGTTCAGGCCACCCGCGAGGACGTGGGCGTGCACATGGAAGACGGTCTGGCCGGCGCCCTCGCCGGTGTTGAAGATGAGGCGGAAGTCGCCGTCGGCGTGCGCGGCGGCAACCGAGTGGGCGAGCCCGATGATCTCGGCGAGCAGGTCGGGATCGCCCGCGGCCAGCTCGACGACGTTGCGGTACTGCTGCGTCTTGGGGATGACGAGCAGGTGCACCGGCGCCTGCGGCGCGATGTCGCGGATCGCGAAGGCGTTCTCGGTCTCGGCCACGATCTCGGCGGGGATCTCGCCCCGCAGGATGCGCGTGAAGATCGACGGTTCGCTCATAGCATCCAGTCTAGTGACGGCCTCCGACACCCAGGTCGGGGGTTCCGGCATCCGTCGCTCTCCGAGGCGCCGGCACGGGGTGGAGACGTCGGGCCTCGATCCCCGCGAGCGCCGGAGCGGAAAGACGGAACGCCGTCACCAGCGCCCGTATGCCGCCGACAGCACCGAGATCGCCGCAGCCCCCGCGGTCGATGTCCGCAGCACCGTGTCTCCGAGGCGCACGAGCCGCGCGCCGGCCGCCACGAGCGCTGAGAGCTCCTCGGGCGCGATCCCGCCCTCCGGGCCGACGACGAGCAGCACCTCGCGGCCGTCCGACGCCTCCGCGGTCACCTCGGTGAGGCGAGCGGATGCCGACGGCTCGAGCACCAGGATCACAGCGGTGCCCGCAGCCTCGACGAGGTCGGCGGTGCGCGCAACCGCCCGGACCTCGGGTATCCAGGCACGGTGAGCCTGCTTCGCCGCTTCGCGGACGATGGCGCGCCAGCGCGCGAGACCCTTCTCGGCCTTCGAATCCCAGCGCGAGACGCTTCGCGCCGCCTGCCACGGCACGATCGCATCGACACCGAGCTCGGTGGCTGCCTGAACGGCGAGTTCGTCGCGGTCGCCCTTGGCGAGGGCCTGGACGAGCACGAAGCGCGGAGAGAGCGCGGGCAGCTCGTCGCGCCCGGTGACGCGGACGTCGACCTGCTTGGGGGTCGCCGCGGTCACGATGCCCGACAGCCACACACCGCGACCGTCGCCGAGCGTCACCGCCTCGTCGACGCGCACGCGCCGGACGGCCGAGGCGTGGTGCGCCTCGGCGCCGGTGAGCTCGACGGTGTCGCCCGGTCGGGCGGAACCGGCATCGTCGGTGACGAAGTGCAGTGCCACGATCAGTGCCGGAAGCGGTCGCGGAACTTGCTGAACATGCCCTGCTGGTGCTCGGCCAGGCGGGGCTTCGGGGCCTTGGTGCGCTTCGCGAACTCCTCGATGAGGGCGCGCTCCTTGTGGTCGAGGCGGGTGGGGGTGACGACGTGCACGCCGACGCGGAGGTCTCCGCGCTGGCTCCCCCGCAGCGGCGTGATCCCGCGGCCCTTGATGGTCAGGACGTCGCCGGATTGCACGCCCGGTCGCACCTCGAGGTCGACGCTGCCGTCGAGGGACTGGATCGTGGTGTTCGTGCCGAGGATGGCATCCGGCATCGACACCTCGAGGGTCGCGACCAGATCATCGCCCTCTCGACTGAAGGACTCGTGCGCCTCGACGGTGATCTCGAGATAGAGGTCGCCGTTGGGACCGCCCGCGGGCCCGACCTCGCCGGAGCCGGGCAGCTGCAGGCGCAGGCCCGACTCCACACCGGCGGGGATGTCGACCGACACCGTGCGCCGCGCGCGCACACGCCCCTGCCCCTGGCAGGTGCCGCACGGGTACGGAATGGTCGTGCCGTGACCCTGGCAGACACTGCAGGGAGCGCTGGTGACGACGTTGCCGAGCAGGCTGCGCACCGTGCGCTGCACGTGGCCGGAGCCGTGGCAGATGTCGCAGGTGACCTCGCTGGTGCCGGGCTGCGTGCAGGCTCCCTGGCAGGTCTCGCACAGCACGGCGGTGTCGACCTCGAGGTCGCGGTGGGTACCGAAGACGACGTCGCCCAGGTCGAGGGTGACGCGCACGAGGGCATCCTGGCCGCGCTCACGACGCGAACGCGGACGGGGTCCGCGGCCGCCGCCGCCCTGACCGCCGCCACCGAAGAACGTCTCGAAGATGTCGCTGAAGCCTCCGAAGCCGGCCGCTCCCCCGCCGCCGAAGGGGCTCTGGTCGCCCCCCATGTCGTAGCGGCGACGCTGCTCCGGGTCGCTCAGCACGTCGTAGGCGTGGGTGACGAGCTTGAAGCGCTCTGAGGCGTCGTCTCCGGGGTTCACATCGGGGTGCAGCTGGCGCGCCAGACGGCGATACGCCTTCTTGATGTCTTCGGGGCTGGCGTCGCGTTCGACGCCGAGGACCTCGTAGTGGTCAGCCACAATCGCCTTCCTGTCCGCTTGCGCGGGGTCGTTCTCGGGTGGGGTGCTCGGAGAGTTCGTCGTCAGCGAGACGTGTCGTCGTCTTCGAGCATCCGGGTCAGATAGTGCGCGACGGCGCGGACCGCCGCGAGATTGGAGGAGTAATCCATGCGGGTAGGGCCCAGCAGGCCGACACGCGCTCCGCCCGTCGAGCCGTCGTAGCGACTGGCCAGCACTGAGGCCTCGACGAGACCGAAGGGCTCGTTCTCGCGGCCGATGCTGGCCGACAGGCCCTTCTCGTCGGCGACCATCTCGCTCATCAGACGCAGGAGCGTCACCTGCTCCTCGATGGCCTCGAGCAGCGGGTAGATGCTGCCGCGGAAGTCGGACTCGCGCCGGGCGAGCGTCGCGGCCCCGGCCATGACGAGGCGGTCCTGGCGGAACTCCTCGAGCTCTTCGCCCACGATGCGCAGCACCGCGTCGGAGATCGCGTCGAGGGCGACACCGGGCCGTGGTCCGTCGGCGAGCACCGCCTGCACCTGGTGCGAGCTGTCGGCGACGCTGCGTCCGACCAGCACCGCCCCCACGCGGGCGCGCAGCTGCACGATGTCTGCCTCGCTCGGCTCGGCGGGCACGAGAGCGATCCGTTGCGACACCCGGCCGGTGTCGGTGACGAGGATCACCAGCACGCGCGGTCCGCCGAGGGCGACGAGCTCGACGTGGGTCACGTTGGCACGGGCGAACGAGGGATACTGCACGATCGCGACCTGTCCGGTGAGCTGCGTGAGCGCGCGGACGGTGCGGGCGAGCAGGTCGTCGAGATCGCCCGCTTCGTCGAGGAACGAGGTGATCGCGCTGCGCTGGGCACCCGAGAGCGGGCGGAGTTCTGCGAGGTGATCGACGAAGACGCGGTAGCCCTTGTCGGTGGGGACGCGCCCCGACGAGGTGTGCGGGGCGACGATGAGCTCTTCGTCCTCGAGCAATGCCATGTCGTTGCGGATGGTCGCCGCCGACACCCCGAACGCGTGGCGGTCGACGATCGCCTTGCTGCCGACGGGTTCGCGCGTATCGACGTAATCCTGGACGATCGCGCGGAGCACCTGGAGGCCTCGTTCCGACACCATGAGCTGCTCCTCCCGTCTGGCACTCGCATCTGCGGAGTGCCAATTCTACGGGATCGGTCCGACACGGTGCCGGGGGCTCGCGGATCAGACCGTGAGCGCTCGCACCACGGCATCCGCCAGCAGGCGCCCGCGCAGGGTCAGCACGATGCGTCCCCTCACGGCATCCCGGCCCTCGATCAGGCCGTCGGCGATGAGGGATGCCACCGCCTTACGCCCTTCGCCGAGGATCTCCGAGACCGCCAGCCCCTCGCGGATACGGCTGCGCAGCAGCACCGACTCGAGTCGGCGCGCCGTCTCGTCGGGGCGTTCCCGCGCCGCGGCCGGAGACTCGAGCGCGGCCAGGCGCTGCGCGTACGCCGCGGGGTGCTTCACGTTCCACCAGCGCAGGCCGCCGACGTGACTGTGCGCACCGGGGCCGAACCCCCACCAGTCGCTCCCGCGCCAGTAGGCGAGGTTGTGCCGTGAGCGGTGCGAGACGCCCCGCGACCAGTTCGACACCTCGTACCAGTCGAACCCGGCCGCACCGAGCAGCTCGTCGGCCAGCTCGTACATGTCGGCCTGCAGATCGTCGTCGGGCATGGCCACGTCGCCCGAGCGGATCTGGCGCGCGAGCTTCGTGCCGTCTTCGACGATCAGCGCGTACGCCGAGATGTGGTCGGGTTCGAGTGCGATGGCTGCCTCGAGCGACGCACGCCAGTCGTCGAGCGACTCCCCCGGCGCGCCGTAGATGAGGTCGACCGACACGTCGAGGCCGGCCCGGCGAGCTGCGGCCACGGCGGTGGCGACGTTCAGGGGGTCGTGCGTGCGGTCGAGGACCGCGAGCACGTGCGGCCGCGCCGACTGCATGCCGATCGACAGGCGGGTGACTCCGGCGTCGGCGAGCGTGCGCGCGACGGCGTCGTCGACCGTGTCGGGGTTCGCCTCGACGGTGACCTCGGCAGCGGCGTCGATCCCGAACTCGTCGCGCACCGCTGCGAGCATCCGCGCCAGATCGCCCGGCGGCAGAAGCGTGGGCGTTCCTCCTCCGAAGAACACGGTGGATGCCGGGCGGCGGCCGCCCGCGGCATCCATCACTCCCCCCGCCAGGCGTACTTCGGCGGCGAGCGTGTCGGCGAAGTCGTCTTGCCGGGCGCCGCGCAGCTCACTCGCGGTGTACGTGTTGAAATCGCAGTAGCCGCAGCGCACCCGGCAGAAGGGAACGTGCAGGTACACGCCGAAATCGGCCGCCGGGTCGATGTCGAGGTCGGCCGGCAGGTGTCCGTCGACGGGGGCGGGGTCTCCGAGCGGGAGGGGACCGCCCATCAGGACGCGTACAGCGGCGAGATGGCGCGCAGGTACCGGGCGAACAGCGCCTTGCGGCGGCGGCGCACGCGGCTGGTGAAGAGGCGGTAGGTGGGAGCGGTGGGGCGATCGAACGCGCGGACCACGAGCCAGACCTCGTCGTTGTCGCGCCACTCGACCGCGAACAGCTCTTCGCCGCTGACGATCGAGTGACCGACCGTGCCGAGGATGAACCCGACGCGGCGGGGTTCTTCGAAGACCGAGATGACGCGCAGCTCGGCGTCGGCGCGGTGACCGTCGACCTTGCCGTGCAGGCGGACACCCGTCCCAGGGCTGACGAAGGGCGTGCCGTCGGCGGCGAAACGCTGCTCGGCCTCGAGGCTGCTGGGCGCGACGGGTGCGCCGTCGGCGTCGAAGCCGACGCCCGAGTACCCCTCGCCCGATGCCGGGCGCACATCGCTGATGCTCAGCTCGCCGGTGCGCAGCGGAGCCCACGACAGCAGCAGCTCACTCGCCGAGGCGAAACGCTCCTCACCGCTGCCGATGCGCCACGCGTCCTCTGCGGGAACGGAGTTCTCGGGCGGGTACTGCATCAGATCGTGCGCCTGGGTGGCGCCGACAGCCGCGTAGTCGACCGTGTCATCGGTGAAGTTCTGCCTGCGCATGGTTCACCCCTCTCGGTGTGGTGCGTTACTTCTTGGTCTCGACGTCGCCGGACAGAGCGGCGATGAACGCCTCCTGCGGAACCTCGACGCGGCCCACCATCTTCATGCGCTTCTTGCCCTCTTTCTGCTTTTCGAGGAGCTTGCGCTTTCGGGTGATGTCACCGCCGTAGCACTTGGCCAGGACGTCTTTGCGGATGGCGCGGATCGTCTCGCGCGCGATGATGCGCGCACCGATCGCGGCCTGGATGGGCACCTCGAACTGCTGGCGCGGGATGAGTTTGCGCAGGCGCTCGGCCATGAGCGTGCCGTACGCATAGGCCTTCTCGCGGTGCACGATCGAGCTGAACGCGTCGACCTTGTCGCCCTGCAGCAGGATGTCGACCTTAACGAGGTCGGCGGTCTGCTGACCGGCCGGTTCGTAATCGAGGCTCGCGTAACCCTGGGTGCGCGACTTGAGGTGGTCGAAGAAGTCGAACACGATCTCACCGAGGGGCATGTGGTAGCGCAGCTCGACGCGGTCCTCGCTGAGGTACTCCATGCCGAGCAGGGTGCCGCGGCGCGTCTGGCAGAGCTCCATGACGGTGCCGACGTAATCCTTCGGAAGCAGGATGCCGACCTTGACGATCGGCTCCGAGACCGAGGCGACGCGCCCGTCGGGGTACTCGCTGGGGTTGGTGACCGAGACGGTCTCACCGGTGTCAGTGGTGACCTCGTACGTCACCGACGGCGCGGTGGTGATCAGGTCGAGCCCGAACTCGCGCGAGAGACGCTCGGTGATGATCTCGAGGTGCAGCAGGCCCAGGAATCCGCAGCGGAAGCCGAAGCCGAGAGCGACGGACGTCTCGGGCTCGTACTGCAGCGAGGCGTCGGAGAGCTTCAGCTTGTCGAGCGCCTCGCGCAGCTCGGCGTAGTCGCTGCCGTCGATCGGGTAGATGCCCGAGAAGACCATGGGCTTCGGATCGGTGTAGCCGGGGAGCGCATCGGTGGCGGGCTTGCGGTGCGTCGTGATCGTGTCGCCCACCTTGGACTGGCGTACGTCCTTCACGCCCGTGATGAGGTAACCGACCTCGCCGACGCCGAGACCCTTGGTGGGCACCGGCTCGGGGCTGGACACGCCGATCTCGAGGGCCTCGTGCGTCGCGCCGGTCGACATCATCTGCAGTCGTTCGCGCGGCTGCAGCGAACCGTCGATCATGCGCACGTAGGTGACGACGCCGCGGTAGGCGTCGTAGACCGAGTCGAAGATCATCGCGCGTGCCGGGGCGTCGGCCTTGCCGACCGGGGCCGGGATCTTCTCGACGATCAGGTCGAGCAGCTCCTCGACGCCCATGCCGGTCTTCCCGCTGACGCGCAGCACGTCGGCAGGGTCGCCGCCGATGAGGCCGGCGAGCTCGGCGGCGTACTTGTCGGGGTCGGCCGCGGGCAGGTCGATCTTGTTCAGCACCGGGATGATCGTCAGGTCGTTCTCGAGCGCCAGGTACAGGTTGGCCAGCGTCTGAGCCTCGATGCCCTGAGCGGCGTCGACCAGCAGGATCGCGCCCTCGCAGGCGGCGAGAGACCGACTGACCTCATAGGTGAAGTCGACGTGCCCGGGCGTGTCGATCATGTTGAGGGCGAAGGTGCCGTCGGTGGTCGACCACGGCATGCGCACGGCCTGCGACTTGATCGTGATGCCGCGCTCGCGCTCGATGTCCATGCGGTCGAGGTACTG
>JAKOMY010000097.1 GCA_022702225.1 Microbacteriaceae bacterium
AGGGCCTAGGCGGTCAGTCGACGCTCGGGCGGATGAGGCGCAGCACGCTGACGATCACCGGCGGCAGCAGCACGACCGCGGCGACGATCAGTGCGGTGACGCCGATCGGCGCGCTCTGCGGCTCGCCGCTGAAGCGCTCGACGGCCAGCCAGCTGAGCCCCCAGGCCAGCGCGAGCGCGGGTGTGACGCGCCACGCGCTGCGCCACGCGATCGAAAGACCGATGAGAGCGACCACGATCAGGACGGCGATACCGATGGCATCCGCCGCATTCTCCCACTCCGCCGGCACGATGGTCGTGAGCCAGGCGGCGGCGTTGGCGACGGTGGCAAGGGTGACCCAGCCGAGGTGGAGGCCCGTGACCCCGTCGATGAGGACGGAATCGACGACGCCGTCGCGCGGTTCGCGCGTCGCCACGGCGACGCGGAACGTCCAGCAGAGTGCCGCGAGCAAGAGGACGATCACGACGACCGTGAGCAGCAGCGTGCCGAAGCGGGCCGCGACCAGCCACAGGCCGTTGAGGCTCATCGTGAGGGCGATCAGCCAGCCGAGCGCGCGCTGGCGCGCATTGGTGCGCTGGCCGGGGAGAGCCTGCCAGATCGCATACGCGATCAGGCCGAGGTAGATGACCGACCAGATCGAGAAGGCCGGACCCGCCGGGGCGAGGTAGGAGCCGTCGGTGTTGAGGGCGCCGCCCTGCTGATCCTGCACGGCCGAGTTGCCGAAGGCGCCCGCCCCGATGACGGCGGCGATCAGCATGAACGACACCGTGGAAAGGACGACGATCTGACGTGCGAGGTCGCTTCCCCGCCATTGCGTTGCTGCGTTCATACCTAGAACACTAGAAAAGCTAGGTAAATATGGCAGTCGGGGTTGACTTCTGACGGCGGGTGATCCCCCCCGGGCAGACCCGAGCCGGGGGCGCCGACGCCGACGGGCGCGGCTCAGGCCGCGACGGATCGCGCGGCGAAGGAGCGCAGAAGGCGCGTGGGCTGCTCGACCGACGCGGTGCGCACGTGTGCCGAGACCTCGTCGAACGCGTCGGCATCGAAGTACCCCGCGTCGCGGTAGACGACCATGCGCGCGACGAACGCCTCGGTCGTGGGCTCGGGGTGGAACTGCGTGGCCCACAGTCCGGACCCGGCGCGATAGGCCTGCACGGGGCACGCGTCGTTTTCGGCGAGCAGCGTCGCGCCCGGGGGGACGATCGCCGTGCCTTCCTTGTGTGCGGTCAGCGCCTCGAAGCGGGGATTCAGGATGCCGAACAGCTCGTCGTCGCGGCCCGCCTCGGTGAGCACGATGTCGGTGGGGCCCGTGCCCTCGGGGTGCAGCAAACTCACCCTGCCCCCGAGCAGACGCGTGACGACACCGATACCGAAGCACGTGAACAGCGCATTCGTGCGACCCTCGATGGCCGCGCCCGCCAGGCGTTCGAGGTCGCGCTCGAGGCGGCGCTGCTCGTCGGTCTTGCCGGGGTCGGTGACGTTGAAAGGGCTGCCGCCGACGACGATCGCGGCGTACCGGTCGAGGTCCGCCGGCAGCGGCTCGCGAACGAGGTCGTGGTGCACGAGGTCGTCGTCTCGCACGCCGAGACCGTCGCGGAACGAGGCCCACTCGGCCACGGCCGCCTCACGCTGCGGGCGAACGCAGACGTAGAGCAGGGAAGCGGTCACCCGGAGATTCTACGCGGGCGACTTTCCGCACCGTCAGGGGGTGACACGGAGCGAAACGTGGGTGCGCCAATGCCCGGTCAGCGCGAGGATCGCGCGGTTCGGCCGCGCACGACGCCCACGAACGTCTCGACATCGGGGGTCGTGCGCTCGCGGAGCCACGCGAGAGCGACCCGGGATCGCGGACCGTCCCGCAGGATGCGGTACTCGACGTCGCGGCGCTGATGAGCGCGAGCAAGAGACATCGGCACGATCACGACGCCGACGCCCGCAGCCACCGTCGCGATGGCTTCGGCGGTGTCGGCCGGGGGTGCGAACGCCGGGGCGACGGCGTCCGGGATCGACAGGTGCAAGACGTCGTCGGCGGCCGCGATGACGACCTCGCCCCGCAGATCGGCGATCTCGAGCTCGTCGGCCGCGGTCAGGTCGGAGTCGGCGGACATGACCACGACGGGTTCCTCCTCGTAGAGGGGAATCACGTTCACGTCGTCTGACTCCTCGACGGGAAGGCGGATGAGCGCCGCGTCGACCTCGTCGAGCGCTTCGAGCTGGGTGGCGACGGAGATCTCACGCAGCTCGAGAGCGACGTGCGGCATGCGTTCGCGCCACAGCCCGATCCACTTGCCGGGGGTTGCTCCGGGAATCGCGCCGAGCACGAAGTCCCGCGGTTCCTCGCGCGGCGGCGGGGTCGGTCGCTCGGCCTTCGCCTTCGGCTTCGCCGCGCGTGAACGCCCTGCCGCGGCGGGCTTCGCTGCCCCGCTGCGTCGAGGTGCGCCGCTGCGCCCGCGGGACCCGTTGCCTTTCGCCATGGCTCCAGGCTAGCCGCGGCACTAACGTGGGAGGCATGATCGGCATCCTGGCGCTTGTCTTCGCGGGACTCGCGGCCCTGCTTCACGTCTACATCTTCGTGCTCGAGAGCGTGCGCTGGACGCAGCCGAAGACGTGGAAGGTCTTCGGGATCGCCGACCAGCAGACGGCGGATGCCACGCGGCCCATGGCCTACAACCAGGGCTTCTACAACCTGTTCCTCGCGATCGGAGCGGTCGTCGGCATCGTGTTCTGGACGGTGAACGGGGTCGGCGATGCCGTCGGCCGCACGCTGCTGATCTTCTCGCTGGGGTCGATGCTCGCCGCGGCACTCGTCCTGGTCACCTCGGGTGCGAAGTACCTGCGCCCGGCCAGTATCCAGGGAACCCTGCCCCTGATCGGGCTGGTCCTGGCGATCTTCGCCTGAGACTGCCAGAGCCCGGACAAGCGAAAACCCGCACGCTCAGTCGAGTCGTGCGGGTCATGGATGCCGCGGTGGGCACGACCTCGTCAGGCTGCCAGCCGCAGTCCTCGTCGATCCGTCGCCACGGCTTCGCCGTCGTTGATGATCTCGTCGTCGCCGATGAGCGATCCCATCGCGATGCGAGCGTTGTGGCCGACCTGCGTGCGGACGCCGATGTGAGCGCCCGCGCCGATCACCGCTCCCGCGCAGATGTGCGCGTGCGGCTCGATGTGCGCCTCCGGGCCGATCACGGCGTCTGACTCGATCCAGGCACCGCGGCCGACACGAACACCCGCGGCGATCTGCACGCCGGGTTCGACGTAGGCGCCGTTCTCGACCAGCGCCGACGGGTGGACCTTCGCGCCGTGCGCGACGAGTCCGCGACCATTGACGTGCTTGCGGTAACGCAGCGTCTCGCCGTGGTCGTTTTCGATGTCGATGTAGTTCTTTCCCACGATCCCCTCCGGTCGGCCATCGGGTTGAGCCGACATGTATCACAACGGGCCGGGAATGACGTTCATTCCCTCGAATGCTTCTTCGTCGCCGATACCGTCATCGGTTTCCTCGATGTCGAGGAAAGCGCGAAGCGCGGAGCGCGGCGTGGAGTTGTCCCCCTGTTCTCGCACGCCGGACGAAGGGCGCCGGGCGGCTTGACACGGGGCGCGGAAAGAGTCGGTTCTGCGCGGCGCCCTCTCGTGTGCTGCGCGGCGGGTCGATCCGGGTGCGGTGTGGACCCGGTCGGCCGGGATGCGCCGCAGCCCGGGAGGCGGACGCCGCGGCGGCCCGTCTCAGCCGGGCTGACAGGTGGGGCACCAATAGACGTTGCGCTCGCTCGTCGCGGAGGCGCCGAGCGAGGTCGCACGGATCGGGGTTCCGCAGCGGCGACAGGGGGCGCCCTCGCGACCGTAGACCCAGAAGCGACGCCCGGGCCGGCTGTCGCCGGTGAAGGTGCGCTCGGGGCGCGGCAGGTTGGCGCGGATCATGCGCTCGCCGAGCGCGATGGTCGCCTGCACGTCGATCTCCGTGGCGGGGGTGGTCGGCGCGATGCCTCGGACGAAGAGCAGCTCGTTCGCGTACACGTTGCCGAAGCCGGCGACGTTGCGCTGGTCGAGCAGCGCGACGTGTGCAGCTCTGTCGTCGGCGGCGACGCGGCGGACCGCTTCGGCCTCATCCCAGTCGTCGGCGAGCAGATCGGGGCCGAGGTGTCCGACCACGGTGTGCTCGTCGCTCGTGCGCAGGACTTCGACCATCGCGAGGTCGAAACCGACGGCGTCTGCACCGGCGACGCCGACGATCGCCCGCGCCTTGAACGCCTGTCGTCGCCAGCGCTCGCCGGGGCGGTAGAGGTCCCATCGGCCCTCCATCTTCAGGTGCGAGTGCAGTGTGAAGCCGCCGATCCTGTGCAGCAGGTGCTTGCCGCGAGCGGCGACCTCGTGCACGGTCTCACCGCGCAGGTCGGCGGTGGCGCTCCCCGGCACACGGATGTCGAACCGTGTGACCACCTTGCCGGCGAGGGCCGCCGACAGCTTCGCCGCGGCGCGGTAGACGGTATCGCCCTCAGGCACGGGCGGCCTCGCGCAGGGTGTCGCCGGCGGTGAGTTTGCGCAACGTCAGGCCCTTGGGTGATTCGACGAATCCGCCCTCGCGCAGGGCTCGGCCGACCGCGGTGCCGTAGACGAACTCCCCGTTGACCTGTTCGACGGTGAGGGTTTCGAGACGCCTCTTCTTCGCGGTCTCGGCGAGGTGTCGGGCCGCCGCCTGCAG
The DNA here is from genome assembly GCA_022702225.1 of Microbacteriaceae bacterium. GTDB lineage: Bacteria > Actinomycetota > Actinomycetes > Actinomycetales > Microbacteriaceae > Microbacterium. The sequence goes on from JAKOMY010000097.1 coordinate 4,703, forward strand.
CACCGCTTCGTCGCCGGTGAAAGCGAGCGCGCTGCGACCGCCGCGTTCGAGGTAGAGCGCGAGCTCACCGTCGACGAGTACGACGAGACCTCCGGCCTTACGGCCCGGCCGGTGCGTGACCCCTTCGATCGCGGGCCAGCCGAGGGCCGCACCGTACGGGTTGGCGGGATCGGTGGCGGCGAGCGTCAGGGTGCGCAAGGGCGGGGGATCGGCGACCGCGGCGAACTCGCGCAGCCGATCGACCGTGGCCGAGGCTGCGAACTGCGCGGCGCCGAGCTTCTCGATCACGTACCCGCGACGGCAGTGTCCGGCCTCTTCGAAGCCGGCGAGGATGCGGTACACCTGGGCGAAGCCGCCGGGCACGCCCTCGGACTGCACGGCGCCGCGCGTCACCACCCCGTACCGATCGAGCAGGAGGCTCGCCGAGGCCGTGGCGCGGGCGGCAGGGTCCTCCTCGCGCTCGGGGAGGAGCGACCACCGACCGCCCAGGGACGGCGGACGCGGCGCGGAGGTGGCCCGCGGCATGGTCGCGCCGCGGTACATACGTGCGCGTGGTGCGCGGCGCGCGACGCGGTGCGACTGGCCCCCACCGCTGAGCAGCGTGCGGACCGGGGCGAAGGTGTCGTTCGTCACCCGGCCGGCCCAGGTGAGCGCCCAGAGGGCGTCGTTGACGGACTGCTCGTTCTCGGCGCCGACGAGCTGTCTCAGCTGGGTGGCGAAGTACGCACCCCCGCTCTCCAGGGCCGAGAGCAGGCGCGCCTCGAGCGAATCGGGCGCGGGATCGTCGGCGTCCTCGGGGTCTTGCAGGGTGAACGGCGCCGCCTCGGCCGGGTGCAGGGCGATCCACCCGTCGCGACCGGGCAGGGTGCCGTGGCCCGACCAGACCACCTCTCCGGTGGCGGTGAGCTCGTCCAGTAGGGCGGGGGAGTAGTCCGCCACGCGCGAGGGCAGGATGAGCGACTCCCACGCGCTCGCCGGAATGGGGACGCCCGCGAGCTGCTCGATCACGGCGAGCACCCCGTCGATGCCCTCGAGGGGTCGACCCAGATGCTGCCATACGGGCAGGAACCGGGCGTACGCGGCCGGAGGGACCGGCTCGACGCTGCCGCGGATGGCCGCCAGCGATCGCATACGCAGGCGTCGCAGCACCTCGACGTCGCACCACTCGGTCTCGTCGCCGCGGACACCGCCCGACGCCTCGGGAAGGAAGAACCCACTGGCGAGGCGCCCCTGAGACTCGAGGCGCTGCAGTGTGAGCCGCGCAACCGCTACGCCCACGCCCAGGCGTTCGGCGACGGCATCCGTCGTGAAGGGCGCGTGCGTGCGCGCGAAGCGGGCGACGAGATCGCCCAGGGGATCGGGGAAAGGCTCGAGGAACGCGTTGGGGATGCCGACGGGCAGTGCCGCGCCCAGGGCATCGCGGAGGCGACCGGCGTCTTCGATCCCGGCCGTGCGCGAGACTCCGGCGATCGTCACGCGGATCGCCCGCCGGTCGTCGACGAGGGTGGCGAGGTGCTGCTCGGCCTCGGCCAGTGCGTCGCCCTCGGTGTCGACTCGCGCAGCCACCTCGGCCGCGTCGAGGGGGCCGAGGATACGCAGCAGGTCGGCCACTCCCTCGGCGCCGCGGACTCGGCGATCGGGGTCGAGGCGCTGAGCTTCGCGCTCGAACTGGGCGATGACGTCGGGGTCGAGAAGCTCGCGCATCTCGACCTTGCCGAGCAGCTCGCTCAGGAGCGCCGGGTCGACCGACAGCGCCGCCGCACGTCGCTCCGCGAGAGGGGAGTCGCCCTCGTACATGAAGGCGCCGACGTAACCGAAGAGCAGATCGCGCGCGTACGGGGAGGGCTGCGACGTCGTGATCTCGACGAGGCGGATCTTGCGCTCTCCGATCTGTCGCGTGAGGCGGAGGAGAGCCGGAAGGTCGTAGACGTCTTGCAGTACTTCGCGCAGCGTCTCGAGGATGATCGGGAACGCCGGGTGCCTCTTGGCCACCTCGAGCAACTGCGCGGAACGCTGGCGCTGCTGCCAGAGCGGGGAGCGGCGGTTCGGATTCAGCCGGGGCAGGAGCAACGCTCGAGCGGCGCATTCGCGGAAGCGCGAGGCGAACAGAGCGGATCCGCCCACCTCGTCGGTGACGATCTGTTCGAGCTCGTCGGGCTCGAAGACGAAGAGATCGGCCCCGGGCGGCTCCGCCGCGGCATCCGGGACCCGGGCGATGATGCCGTCATCGCTGGCGACCGCCGCCCCCTCGACACCGAGGCGCTCGCGGATGCGTGCGTTGACCGCGAGCGCCCACGGCGCGTGCACCTGCATGCCGTACGGCGAGTGCAGGATGATGCGCCAGTCGCCGACCTCGTCGCGGCTGCGCTCGACGGTCAGCGTGCGATCGGTGGGGAGGCTCCCGGTCGCCTCGCGTTGCTCGGCCAGGTACGCGAGCAGGTTGGTGATCGCGTTGTCGTCCAGTCCCGACTCGCGAAGGCGCTCCTCGGCCTTGCC
>JAKOMY010000114.1 GCA_022702225.1 Microbacteriaceae bacterium
GCGGCCAGGGAGCTGAGCGGAACGATACCCGCGACGAGGACCACGGCGGCGGCGATGGGGAGAAGGCGGGTGGGCACGGGCGTGGACGACATGGCTGCTCTCGATCGGGTGGTGAGGACGAACGGACTGTGCCCCACGGTTCGGTCCGCCCGGTGAACGGATGATGACGCCAACATCACCCGCAGGCCACCCGCTATTCACCCGCGGCCCCTACGTTCCCGGCGACCCCTCTCACGAAAGTGACCGATGCCCACTCACACCCCTTCCGGCTTCTCCCGCCGCGCCTTCCTCGCCGCCGCGGCGGCGGCCGTCACGACCGCGTCCGCCGCGTCGTCCTTCGGTCCCGCCGCCGCCGCGACAGCTGCGGCGGCGACCGCCGCGCCCGCCGCCGTCACCGACCCGAAGACCCTGCGCTGGCTGGTCTTCGACCACCACGTGCACTCGGTGTACTCGCACGACGCGAAGTACGCGATGACGACGATCCTCGACCAGGCGCAGCGTTTCGGGGTGGATGCCATCGCCTTCACAGAGCACAGCAACGTCGGTCACGCCAACGTCGGAGGCGTCTTCAACGCCGCCCGGGAGATCGAGGCGGCACGGACGGCGCGGCCGGACCTGCTCGTGTTCCAGGGGCTCGAGTGGTACATCCCGGCCGCGGAGCACGGCACTGTTCTCGTCGCACCCGGCCCCCGGGTCACCGAGGTGCTGCGACGCTTCGAGCTCGACTACGACGGCAAGCTGAACAAGTGGGAGAAGCCGCGGCCGAACACGAGCGACGCCGCGGACTGGCTGCAGCACGCGGTCGACGGCATCTCGTGGCTCGGTCAGCAGCGCACCGCGGGGGCGATCGCCGACGTGCTGGTGCTCGCCAACCATCCCAGCCGTCTGGGGATCGACTCCCCCGGCGAGCTGCGAGCGTGGCAGGATGCCGACCCCGACATCTTCGTCGGATTCGAGGGTGCACCGGGAGCGCAGGCCTCGGGCCTCGCGGCCAACACCACCGACCGTTCGCAGCGCGGGGAGTACGAGAACTCGCGCAGCGACTACTCGTACCCCGGGTTCCCCAGCGAGGCCTACCGGGCGCACGGCGGCTTCGACTGGATGACGGCCGTCGTCGGCGGAATGTGGGACGCACTGCTGAGCGAGGGACGCCGCTGGTGGATCACCACGAACAGCGACCTGCACCTGAAGAACTTCGACAACACCCGCGTGGGCGATTTTCCCACCGGTTCGGGCTGGGACAACGGCGCGACGCTGGCGAACTTCAACCGCGCCGGTCGCCGCCCCGATCCCGTGTCGACGGCGGCACCGCAGGGCGGCAGCGACCTCTGGCCGGGCGAGTTCAGCCGCACCCACGTGGGCGCCACCGCGAAGACGCACACGGCCGTCCTCGACGCGGTGCGAGCGGGGCGCATGTGGGTCGACCACGGCCACCTCGTCGCCGGGCTCGGGGTCACCCTCCGCGCGGTCGACGACACCGCGAACACCGCCACCCTCGGCGGAACCCTGCGCGTGCCGACGGGGACGAAGATCGAGATCGTGATCGACGTCGAGCCGACCACGCAGCGCAACTCCGCCGGCATCCTGCCCCGTCTGGCCCACCTCGATGTGATCCGCGGGGAGATCACCGGCGCGGTGACCGACCGCGACACCATGATCGCTCCCCGCACCCGCGTCGTCGAGCTGCGCGACGTGAGCGACCGCAGCGGCTCGCCCTTCCAGATCGTGATCCCGGTGGGCACGGCCGACGTCGACGGCTACGTGCGCGTGCGCGGCTCCGACGGCAAGGTCCACGGCACCGGCCCCCGCGGCGCCGAGGTCGACCCGCGCGCTCCTCAGCCGCACGCGGCGGGGCAGGGAAACCCCTGGCTCGACACGTGGCTCTACACGAACCCGATCTTCGTCTCGGTGCACTGACCCGACGACGCGAACGGCCCGTCACCCGAGGGGGCGGGCCGTTCGCCGTGCGGGGAGGAGATCTCGGCGGCCGAGGACGATCGAGGTACGAAAATCCTCCGCTGGGCGGCACTCGCTCGGGACGAGCTCAGCCGATCGTCTCGGTGAGCTCGAACCACTTCATCTCGAGCTCGTCGCGCTCGCCCTCGAGGGCCGAGATGCGCTGCATCTCTTTGCCGAGTCCCTCATAATCCGCCTGGTCGTGGTCGACGAGCGCGGCTTTGGCCCTGTCGATCTGCTGCTGCAGCTTCTCGATGCGCCGCTCGGTGGCCGAGGCCTCCTTCTGCGCGGCGCGCAGTTCCGCGCCCTGCAGACCCGAGGTCGCGGTGGCGCCGCCCGTCGTCGCGGACCGCGAGGGCTCGGCATCCTGAATCGCTCGAAGACGCAGGTACTCGTCGACGCCGCCGGGCAGGTGCCGCAGCTTCGCATCGAGGATCGCGTACTGCTGGTCGGTGACGCGCTCGAGGAAGTATCGGTCGTGGCTGACGACGAGGAGCGTGCCCGACCAGGAGTCGAGCAGGTCCTCGATGGCGGCGAGCATGTCGGTGTCGAGGTCGTTGGTCGGCTCGTCGAGGATCAGCACGTTGGGCTCGCTGAGCAGGATGAGCAGGAGCTGGAGCCTCCGGCGCTGGCCGCCCGAGAGGTCCTTCACCGGCGTCGAGAGCTGCGCGCTCGAGAAGCCGAGCCGCTC
>JAKOMY010000180.1 GCA_022702225.1 Microbacteriaceae bacterium
TGGTCGGGGTGACAGGATTTGAACCTGCGGCCTCGTCGTCCCGAACGACGCGCGCTACCAAGCTGCGCCACACCCCGTTGCAACTAGAAAAGTCTACCCTGCCCGGAGCGGTGCTGCGAACCACGGGCGGATCTTCTGCTGCGTCGACGACGTCGACGGGGGTGGAAGCGTCGCCCTCCCGCGAACGAGAGGGCTCATCTCCGCGTCAGATCACGCTCGGAGAACTCCGGTTCGGCGACGCGCCACACGGAGGGCGACGAGTCCGACGCCGATCGCCAGGATAGATGCACCGCCGATTCCGGGCAGCGACCCCGCGGAGATGCCCGTGAAAGCCAGTGCGGCTGGAGCCATCGGAGGCGGTGACGGAACCGGCGCGAACGCCGAGGTCGTGGGGCTCAAGCTGGGTGCCGGTGTGCGATCGGTGGACGGGGGAGTGAAGGCGAGCTGCTCCGTCTGGGCGGGCGTGGCGAATCGCTCCGTCCAGAAGTAGCGGGAGACGAAGTGCGGCACCGACTGGGCCTCCTGCGAGGAGCGTTCGATGCGCCAGACGGCCGTGTAGACACCGGGGCCGGGGAGCGTCGTCGTCGATGTCTCGTAGACGCCGGCGCCGGTGGCCGGATCGGTGCGCAGCTCGAGGTGCGCCACCGGTGTGAGATTCGCGGGGATCTCGGATGACTCGGCGGGGAACGCATTCGTCCGGTACACGTCAGCCGAGGCCGAGACCACGACGAACTCACCGTTATCGTGGCGCGGCCACACTCCTTCTGCGGCGGTGATCGTCACTCGGTCGACGAAACGTGCTCGTGCGTCGATTCGTGCGGCCGTCTCGATGCGTGGCGAGAAACGCACGGGTCGCGGCGAAGCGTCCTGTGCGGCAATCTCGAATTCGGTCGGTCCGGCGGGGCCGGCAGACTCTTGTTGACCCGGTGTGGAGTAGTAGCGGATCGCGGCAGACCTGACCGAGAACGCCCCGCGGGCGCGGACGACGTACGGTCGTCCATCTTCGGATGCCGAGGGAGGAGCCACGATCGGATAGCTGACCGACCCGTGGACGCCGCTGCGTTCGGAGCTTCCGGTATCGGCGAAGATCGCGTTCTCGAGTCGCAGCGTTCCCGATGCGGTGTTGTCCACATCCACCGTCAGCGTTCCTCGGGTCGGGTCATCCTCGTCCGTCGTCAGCGTCAGTGTGCCTCCGACGCGTGGGACGGAAATCTGCTCGGCTTCGGCCAGATACTGCACGGTTCGCTGCTGGATCGCGCTGCTGTTCTCAGGGCTCGCTCGTCGCATGATGTAATCGATCGCCTGGGGCAGGTCGTTCCCGCCGTACCCCCAGGAGTGCAGAGTGGTATCCCGATCGACGATCGCTTTGACCGCCCAGCCGACGCTCGCCGCCTGCACGGGATCATCGGTCTGCCCGTAGGTGCTGACGAGGTAGTTGATCGACACGAGCTGCTGGGGGCTCAGCCCATTCACGTCGCTCGTGACGCCGTGGTCGGTCGTCGTGCCGGTCGCGACGGGGAGCCCAGGGTGGATGCAGTACGTGTGAACATCGCCTACTCGCATAGAGCCGTGCCACCCGGTGCGTGAGAGCGGGGCCCAGGTGCCGAAGCCGGTGCCCCGGTCCGCGCCGTGCGCGGCCGGGGCGACAGCGACACCCACGAGGATGGCTACCAGCGTCAGCACAGCGGGCAGACGTCGGAGGGAGGGGGGAGGACGGTGCATTCGATGAGTCCCTTCGGTCGAGGAACTCGATCCTGCGGGACGGGCACGCCGAGGCGACGACGAAAAGGGTCGATCCGTGAACGGATCGACCCTTCCTCAGGCTGTGGAGAAGCCGTCAGCGCGGAAGCAACGTCAAGAGGGACGCTTCCGGTCTGCACGCGAATCGCACCGGCGCGTAGATCGAGTGTCCCAGCCCGGCGCTGACGTTCAGCGGCACGGTCCGATCTTCGTGAGTCCACTCACTCAACCCGCGCGCTTGATCCAGGGGGATGTCGCAGTTCGCCACCAGCGCCTCGCGGCGGAACGGCACCCGCACCTGTCCACCGTGCGTGTGACCGGCGAGCAGCACGTCGGCGCCGAAGTCCGTGAAGGTGTCGAGCGTCCGCCGGTAGGGCGCGTGCATCACGCCGAGCGTGAGGTCGGCGGCATCCAGGCGTTCCAGTACCGGGGGAATGAGCTCGGGGTGGTCCCACTTGCGGTGCGCGTCGTTGACGCCGAATGCGGTGACGCGGAGCCCCTTCACCTCGAACGACACCGCGGTGTCATCGAGGATCTTCCAACCGAGGTCGTCGGCGAAGTATCGGTCAAGCGCTTCGACATCGAGATGCTTGTGCGCGGGCTGATGGCCGGACGGCCCCAGGAAGTACCGCAGGGGGTTACGAGGCGCGGGCTCCTGGAAGTCATTCGACCCGTGCACGACCAGGCCCGGGATGCCGCGCAGGGGCGCGAACGCGGTGCGGATCCCGGTGAGGCCGTCGCGGTGTCCGAGATTGTCGCCGGTGTTCACGACGAGGTCGGGTGATAGCTCGGCGAGACGGGCCATCCACTCCTGTTTGCGATGCTGCCAGGGGGCCATGTGCGCGTCCGAGACGTGCAGCACGCGGATCGGCTCAGCGCCCTTGCGGAGGACACGCAGGGCGTGGTAGCGGACCGTGAAGAGGTAGCGCTCGATGCCCATTCCCCACACGGCGGCCCCGACAGCGGCCGCCCCCGCAACCCCGAGGGGTGCGAGGGCGGCCGTCATGAGAGGACGCGTCACGAGCACTTCTTCGCGACGATGGACAG
>JAKOMY010000265.1 GCA_022702225.1 Microbacteriaceae bacterium
CCCGCTCTGGCGACGGCGGGGTCTCGACGTCGCGCAACGCAGCGCCGGCGTCGTCGCCGCCCTGTCGGCGATCGTGGTGGTTGCCGCCCCCGCGCTGTGGTTCCGCACGGGCACCGCGGCCGACGGCTGGATGCTCGTGTGCGCGCTGGTCGCCGCGGTCGCGTCGGCGGCTGTCCTCACGACGCCGTACCGGCCGTGGCGCGTCGCGCGGCCCTTCGCGGCGGTCATGACGCCCCTGCTCGTCGCGGGCGCGGCCGGTTCTGCGCTCCGGCTGATCGAGCCGCTGCCGCTGGTGCCGGCGATCGTCTATGCGGCGATCGCCCTCGTCAGCGCCGCGGCGGCCCTGCGCCTCCTCCGCGCGGACACGTCCACCCGTGCCTGCCTCGACGCGGGGGCCGCGCTCGTGGCCGCCCTGTCGATCGTCGTCGTCCCCTCGCAGGGAGTCCGGTGGCTTCCGCTCCTGCTCGCGGCGGTGACCGCTGTGCTGTGGGCGACCGACGGCGACGGTCTCTTCCGCTCTCGCGGTCCGCGCCGGCACCTCATCTGGCTCGCGCTCGTGCTGGGCACCCTCGCGCTGTGGACGCGACTGTTCTGGCAGCAGACCGAGACCGTCGAGCTCTTCACCGTGCCGGTCGGCATCGCGCTGCTCGGCATCGCGGCCGGTCACGAGCGCGCTCGGCGGCTGGGAGGGGATCGTTCCGCGGTCACGCCCGCGGTGATCGCCGCCGCGGGAACCACCGTCGCGCTCGCTCCCAGCGCCCTCTCGGCCCCGGGAGATCTCGTCCACGTGCTGGCGGTTGCGGTCCTCTCGGCCGCGGTCCTGGTGGTCGGGGCCTGGGTACGTCCGCCGCGGACCCCCGACGAACTCCCCGTCGCGGTCGCCGCCGCCGGGGCGCTCGCGCTCGTGCTGCTCACGGTCGCGCAGCTTGTCCCCTCCGTCGACCGGGGCGGCATCGGCATCGCGGATCTCGTCGTCGTGGTGTCGGTCGCGGCGATCGGCGCAGCCGCCGCGGGCGTCGCGCGACGCCCGGCCCCGTGGGCGGGGTCGTCCGCGCGCAGCGCTCTGGTCGGGGCCGCCGCACTCCTCGCGCTCGGATCGGCTGTGCTGGTCGCCGTCGACGGCGGCCCGATCGGGCGCATGGTGATCGCGGTCGTGCTGCTCGGTGCCGTCGGCGTCGCCGCCCTGCGCGTGCGCCACCGGCTCGGGGGAATGCCGCTCGCGATCACCGCGCACTCCGGAGCGGGCCTCGTCGCCCTCATCGGCGTGGGGGCGGATGTCCGCCCGATCGAGTGGGCGACCGTTCCTCTCGCGCTCGTGTGGATCGCTGCCGCTCTCTTCGACCGTCGCCGCCCGGTCGCCCCGGCCTCGGTGCTGTTCGCCGTCGGCGGTGCGGCGGTCGGACTCCTGCCCTCAGCGGCGCTCGCCGACGCGTCGCTGGTGCGCGCGATCGGCGTGACGCTGGCGGCGATCGCCGTGCTGGTGGTCGGGGCTGTTCTGCTTCGCGGCGCGCTCGCCCCGCTGGCGACCCCGCTGATCGCCGTCGCCTCCCTCGGGCTGATCGTGGCCGCGTCGCTGCGCGGCCTGCACCAGCTCGCGACGGCGCTGTTCGACCTCTGGCTCGTCGCCGCGACCGTTCCTCTGGTGGTCACGGCCGTCCTCCTCCGCCGTCGGCGCACGGACGTCCTGCCCGGGCTGTCCCAGGCTCTCGCGATCGCCGCTCCCGCTGTCGCGGTGGCTCTCACCGCCACCCGTCTCTCGGCCACGGGCGAGGGCCCCCTGCGTCTGGTCGTGACGCTCGTCGCCGTCCTCGCCGTCGGTCTGTGGTGGCGGGATGCGGCCGTGCGGTGGGCCGTGATCGGCCTGTCGGCCGTCCTCGCGCTCCTGGCGATCGTTCTCGGCAGTGCCGATCCCGTGGAGGCGGCCACGGCGCCGCTCGCTGCGGCGCTCCTGGTCCACGGCATCCGGACCCTCCGTCAGCGTCCAGCGTTGCGGACGTGGCCGGCACTCGGTATCGGTCTGGCGCTGCTGCTCGTCCCCTCGCTGCTGTTCGACTTCTCGAGCGGCAACGCGCTGTGGCGCGTCCTCGCTCTCGGCGTCATCGCTCTGGCGACGCTGCTGGTCGGTGCCCGGTTCCGGTGGCAGGCCCCGGTTCTGCTCGGCGGCATCGTGCTGATCGTCCACGCCGTCGCCCAGCTCTGGCCGTGGATCACGTCGCTCTACGAGAGTGCCTCCGGCCTGTGGTGGCTGTGGCTCGGCATCGCCGGTGTGCTCCTCATCGTGATCGCGGCCACGTACGAGCGCCGCATCCGTGAGGTGAGGGCGGTCGCCCTCGCGATCAGGTCTCTCCGGTGAAGGAGGCAGCGCCTACTTCGTCGTCGCGTCCTTCGCGGCCGCTTTCGCGGCCCGCTTGGTCTCGCGCACCTTGGTGAGCGACTCCGGGTCCACGATGTCGGCCACCGAGCGGAACGAACCGTCCTCGCCGTAGGGGGCCGACGCTTCGCGCCATCCGGCTCCGTCGAAGCCGCGCTGCTTGCCGAGCAGGGCGAGGAAGATCTTCGCCTTCTGCTCGCCGAAGCCGGGCAGCGCCTTCAGACGCTTCAGCACGGTTCTGCCGT
>JAKOMY010000271.1 GCA_022702225.1 Microbacteriaceae bacterium
GCGCGTCGGGTGAAGGTCACGAAGCCGATCGCCGTCCACACGACCACGACGACGGCCACGATGCCGGTGATGGTCAGAAGCCGCCCGCTCTCCTGCGCGACGGCCTCCACCTGCTCGCGATCGACGAGGCCGTTCTCGCTGATGATGCCGGGGATGTAGCTGTTGACGATGTGGATGAGGCCGTCGATCGCCGTCTTGCTGCCGCCCAGCCAGATCCCGACACCCGCGAACGCCAGGTATAGGGCCGAGAACACGGCGAACAGCCCCTGGTAGCTCATGCCCGCCGCGAGTAAGAACCCGTTGTGCTGCAAGAAGTGCCGCCACACTCGGATCGGGAACCACCGCGCGATCTTCGCCGCACGGGCGATGGGCTCGTCGAGGCGTTCCCGAACGGCGGTCTGCGCCGCCTCGAGCCGCTCGCGCAGCGAGGCGTCGTCGTCGCGCACCGCGGGCAGCGGCCGCGGGTCGTGGCGGTTCTCGGTCACTGTGAAAGCCTAATGAATGGATGCCGCGACTCCCGCTCCGCGGACAGGCCACGGCATCCGCGATCCGTATGCGCTCCACGGGAACGCCGAACGGCGGGCCGCCGGAGCGCACCCGCCGTTCGAGGGAGTGAGAGTCAGCGGCCGCCGCGGAGGACGGCCTGCTTGACCTCGGCGATGGCCTTGGTGACCTCGATGCCGCGGGGGCAGGCCTCGGTGCAGTTGAAGGTCGTGCGGCAACGCCACACGCCCTCTTTGTCGTTGAGGATGTCGAGGCGCACATCTCCGGCGTCGTCGCGCGAGTCGAAGATGAAGCGGTGCGCGTTGACGATCGCGGCGGGGCCGAAGTACTGGCCGTCCGTCCAGAACACGGGGCACGACGAGGTGCACGCGGCGCACAGGATGCACTTGGTGGTGTCGTCGAAGACCTCACGGTCGACGATCGACTGCACGCGCTCCTTGCCGGGCTCGGGCTTCGAGTTCGAGATCAGGAAGGGCTGCACCTCGCGGTAGGAGGCGAAGAACGGCTCCATGTCGACGATGAGGTCCTTCTCGAGGGGCAGGCCCTTGATCGCCTCGACGTAGATCGGCTGCGAGATGTCGAGATCCTTGATCAGCGTCTTGCAGGCGAGGCGGTTGCGACCGTTGATGCGCATCGCGTCGGAGCCGCAGATGCCGTGCGCGCACGAGCGGCGGAACGACAGCGAGCCGTCGACCTCCCACTTGATCTTGTGCAGCGCGTCGAGCACGCGGTCGGTGGAGTACAGCTCCACGTCGTAGTCGACCCAGCGGGGCTCGTCGTCGACCTCGGGGTCGAAGCGGCGGATGTTGAAGGTGACGAGGAACGACTGGATCCCCGTGTCTTCGGGGGTCTCGGCGACCTCGTCCGAGGTGTCGACCTGCTCGATGACGGTGGATGCCATCTCAGTACTTCCTCTCCAGGGGCGGGTAGCGCAGCTCCCCGGCCTCGTTCTTGGTGAACACCACGGGCTTCCAACCGAGTTCGATGTGATCGGCCGGGTGCGACGAGTGGGGGTCGCCCGACAGGTACGCCATGGTGTGCTGCATGTAGTTCTCGTCGTCGCGCGTGGGGAAGTCGTCGCGCATGTGACCGCCGCGGCTCTCTTCGCGGTTCTGCGCCGAGTACACGACGACCTCGGCGAGGTCGAGCAGGAAGCCGAGCTCGACGGCCTCGAGCAGGTCGGTGTTGAAGCGCTTGCCCTTGTCGTCGACGTGGATGTTCTTGTAGCGCTCGCGCAGGTCGGCGATGACGTCCATCACGTGCGCGAGGGACTCGTGCGTGCGGAAGACCTGCGCACCCTTGTCCATCTCGTCCTGCAGCGTCTTGCGGAGCACGGCGATGCGCTCGGTGCCCGAGTTGCTTCGCAGACCCTCGATCAGGCCCCGCACCTCGGCGGCCGGGTCTTCGGGGAGCGGCACGAAATCGGCGGTCTTGACGTACTCGACCGCGTTGCGGCCGGCGCGCTTGCCGAAGACGTTGATGTCGAGCAGCGAGTTGGTGCCGAGACGGTTCGAGCCGTGCACCGAGACGCACGCGCACTCGCCGGCGGCGTAGAGGCCGGGGACGACGGTGTCGTTGTCGGCCAGCACCTCTGCCTTGATGTTGGTGGGGATGCCGCCCATCGCGTAGTGCGCGGTCGGCATGACCGGGACCGGCTCGACGACCGGGTCGACACCCAGGTAGGTGCGGGCGAACTCGGTGATGTCGGGGAGCTTGGTCTCGAGGACCTCGGCACCCAGGTGCGTGCAGTCCAGCAGCACGTAGTCGCGGTGGGGGCCGGCGCCGCGGCCCTCGGCCACTTCCTGCACCATGCAGCGAGCGACGATGTCACGCGGCGCGAGGTCCTTGATGGTCGGGGCGTAGCGCTCCATGAAGCGCTCACCGCTCGCGTTGCGCAGGATCGCGCCTTCGCCGCGGGCACCTTCGGTCAGCAGGATGCCGAGACCGGCGAGGCCGGTCGGGTGGAACTGGAAGAACTCCATGTCCTCGAGCGGCAGGCCCTTGCGCCACACGATGCCCACGCCGTCACCGGTGAGGGTGTGGGCGTTGGAGGTGGTCTTGAAGATCTTTCCGAAGCCGCCGGTCGCGAAGATCACGGCCTTGGACTGGAAGACGTGCAGCTCACCGGTGGCCAGGTCGTAGGCCACGACGCCGGCGACCTGCGTCTTTCCCGCGGCATCTTTCACCGTGACGAGGTCGAGCACGTAGAACTCGTTGAAGAAGTTGATGCCGAGCTTGACGCAGTTCTGGAACAGCGTCTGCAGGATCATGTGGCCCGTGCGGTCGGCCGCGTAGCACGCGCGGCGCACGGGAGTCTTGCCGTGATCGGCCGTGTGACCGCCGAAGCGACGCTGGTCGATCTTGCCCTCGGGGGTGCGGTTGAAGGGCAGGCCCATGTTCTCGAGGTCGATGACGGCGTCGATGGCCTCTTTGGCGAGGATCTCCGCGGCGTCTTGGTCGACGAGGTAGTCGCCGCCCTTGATGGTGTCGAAGGTGTGCCACTCCCACGAGTCCTCTTCGACGTTGGCGAGCGCCGCGGCCATGCCGCCCTGCGCCGCGCCGGTGTGCGAGCGGGTGGGGTACAGCTTCGAGATGACGGCTGTCTTCGCCCCCGGGCCGGCCTCGATGGCCGCGCGCATGCCGGCGCCGCCGGCGCCGACGATCACGACGTCGAACTGGTGGTAGTGGACGCCGTCCTTGACGATCGAGTCCGAAGCGGTCTGAGTGCTCACGTGTGCAATACCTCTGCTGTCAGGGGAAGAAGGGATGCCGCCGGCTCAGGCCGACTGGCACACGTCCCACAGGGAGCTGCTCTCGGTCACACCGAGGCAGGGGTCGAAGGTGAAGACGACGAGCGTGCCGAGCAGGATGAGGAACCCGGCCGACGTCCACAGCGAACCGATGAGGATCTTGCGGACGGTGGCGTTGCCGACGTAGTCGTTGACGATCGTGCGCATGCCGTTGGCGCCGTGGATGAGAGCCAGCCACAGCATGAGGACGTCCCACCACTGCCAGAACGGCGAAGCGAGCTTGCCCGCGACGAAGGCGAAGTCGATCTGATGGATGCCCTCGCCGGTCATGAGGTTGACGAAGAGGTGGCCGAAGATCAGGACGATCAGCAGCACGCCGGAGGCGCGCATGTAGATCCAGCCCCACTTCTCGAGGTTGGAGCCCTTCTTCCGCACGCTGGGCGTGCGGGGCGCGGGGATCGTGGCGGCTTCTTGGGCGACGGACATCAGTGGCTCCCGGTGACGGCGCTGAAGACGTTGATGAGGTGGCGCGGCGTGAAACCGAGCATGGTGACGACCCAGAGGCCGAGCACGCCCCACCACAGCTGGCGCTGGTGGCGCGTTGCCCAGGGCCAGAAGTCGACGAGGATGATGCGCAGGCCGTTGAACGCGTGGTAAGCGATCGCGCCGACCAGGGCCACCTCGCCGAGACCCATGATCGGGTTCTTGTAGGTGCCGATGACAGCGTCGTAGGCCTCGGGGGAGACCCGGATGAGCGCCGTGTCGAGGATGTGCACCAGGAGGAAGAAGAAGATGGCGACACCGGTGATGCGGTGCAGAACCCACGACCACATGCCTTCGCGGCCCCGGTAGAGAGTGCCGCGGGGCCTCTTCGAGGTGGTCTCTTTCACCGACGGCGTGGCACGTGCTGGTGCTGACACGGTCGTCCTCCCTGATCGAACACGGTGTGGGGCCCGCACGGGCTCCCAGCGTCACACGGGCGCCACTGAATACTACGTCCGGCCTATGAACGGCGGGGATTAGGGCCGCCTAAGACTCTCTCGATATCGAGATATCTGCGGATGCCGCTCGCGTCGGCGCCGGCCCGTGCGGAGCCTCCGTGTGCTCGCAGGTGCGACCGCTAGGGTCGGAGCCATGGCAGACCCCGCTATCGACGACTTCTACGCCGTGATCCCCGCCGGAGGGATCGGCAGCCGCCTCTGGCCCCTCTCGCGCGCCGACGCGCCCAAGTTCCTGCACGACCTGACCGGGTCGGGGCAGACGCTGCTGCGCGACACCTGGGACCGGCTCGCCCCGCTCTCGGGCGAGGGTCGCATCGCGGTCGTCACCGGCCGTGCCCACCGTGCCGCCGTCGAGCGCGAGCTTCCGGGTGTGCCCGACCACAACGTCTTCCTCGAGTCCGAGCCGCGCGACTCCTCGGCCGCGATCGGCCTCGCCGCGGCCATCCTCGTCCGTCGTGAGCCCGACGTCATCATCGGCTCGTTCGCGGCCGATCACGTCATCCGGCAGACCCGCCAGTTCGAGTTCGCCGTGCGCCAGGCCGTCGCGGTCGCGCGCGAGGGATACATCTGCACGATCGGCATCCAGCCCGCCGAGCCGTCCGTCGGATTCGGCTACATCAAGCAGGCCGGCGAGCTCATCGTCGACGGTGCCCCCGAGGCCTACCTGGTCGAGCGCTTCGTCGAGAAGCCCGACCTCGACACGGCGAAGGAGTACTTCGCCGACCGGGCCTACCTCTGGAACGCGGGCATGTTCATCACCCGCGCCGACGTCCTGCTCGCCGAGCTCGCCGTCAACGAGCCCGAACTCCACGCGGGTCTGCTCGAGCTCGCCGAGGCGTGGGACGACCGCGATCGTCGCGGCCCCGCGGTCGACCGCATCTGGCCGGGGCTGAAGAAGATCGCCATCGACTATTCCGTCGCCGAGCCCGCCGCGGAGAAGGGCCGCCTCGCGGTCATCCCCGGGCACTTCGACTGGGACGACGTGGGTGATTTCGCGAGCCTGTCCAAGCTCAACTCGTCGGGCGGTCGGAACGAACTCGCCATCCTCGGTGAAGACGCGCGCGTCCTCTCCGACGCCTCCAGCGGCATCGTTGTCTCGCAGACGAAGCGCGTGATCAGCCTCATCGGCGTGCGCGACATCGTCGTGGTCGACACCCCCGACGCCCTGCTCGTGACCACCAGCGAGAACGCCCAGCGCGTGAAGGGCGTCGTCGACGCGCTGAAGCTGACGGGCCGGGGCGACGTCCTCTAGCACCGCGTACCCGCAACATTCTGAGACCGGATGCCACGCCTCGTGGTATCCGGTCTCTCTTTTTCGCGGGGCGTGTGGCGGGGGGATGACGCGAGATTGCGTCTTTGTAACCATTGCCGCGCGCGGGGGCTCCCGGTGCGCAAGCGCGGCGACACAGTGGGTAACGTGACGGGATCGTCCCTCAAACCCGTTGGGGGCATCCGTCTTGGAGGACCATTCGTGAAGACCACGAAGAAGGCCGTCGTCAGCGGCCTCGCCATGATCGGCGCCGCCGTGCTGCTCGCCGGTTGCGGCGCCGCGCCCGAGAGCAACGGCTCGACCGCTGCCGCCGGGGGAGACCTCGTCGAGGGCTTCACCCCCTGCATCATCTCGGATGACGGCGGCTGGAACGACCGTTCGTTCAACCAGTCGGCCAAGGAAGGCATCGACAAGGCCGCGAGCGAGCTCGGCGTCAAGGCCATCGAGGTCGAGTCCAGCTCGGCGAACGACTACGCCCCGAACCTCGAAAACCTCGTGGCCGAGGGCTGCACGTTCATCGTCGCGGTGGGCTTCAAGCTCAGCGCCGACACCGTGGCCTCGGCCAAGGCGAACCCCAACCTCCAGTACGCGATCATCGACGACCGCGCCGACACCGACAACGACGGCAAGACCGACGCCCCGAACATCAAGCCGCTGCTGTTCGACACCGTCCAGGCCGCCTACCTCGGTGGATACGCCGCCGCCGCGTACTCCGCGGAGAACGGCGTCAACAAGGTCGGCACCGTCGGTGGCATCCCGATCCCGCCCGTCACCATCTTCATGGACGGCTTCGTCGACGGCGTGAAGAAGTACGACGAGGACAAGGGCGCCAGCGTCCAGACCTTCGGGTGGGACGTCGCCGCGCAGAACGGCTCGTTCACCGGCGGCTTCGCGGCCAACGACGCAGCCAAGCAGGCCGCGCAGGGTCTGCTCGACCAGGGCGTCGACGTGCTCCTGCCCGTGGGTGGCCCGATCTACAGCAGCGCGGCCGACGCGATCCGCGACAGCGGCTCGAAGAGCGTCATGCTCGGCGTCGACTCCGACCTCGCCAAGGCCGACCCGAACGTGTCGGACCTGGTGCTGACCTCGATCCTCAAGCGCATCGACACCGCCGTCTACGACTCGGTGACGCAGGCTGCCAAGGGCGACTTCGACGCGACCCCCTACGTCGGCACGCTCGAGAACGACGGCGTCGGCCTGGCGGACTTCAACTCGAAGTTCACCCTGCCGGCCGGTCTGGCCGACGAGCTGTCCGCTCTGCGCGAGCAGATCGTCTCCGGCTCGCTGAAGGTCACCTCGCCCAGCTCCCCGTAAGCACCACCTCTCGCGCCGCGGTCGCTCGGACCAGGAGTTCGAGCGGCCGCGGCCGTGAGCCCCAGAGAACCAACCGCGGTCACTCGGACCAGGAGTCCGAGCGACCGCGGTTTCTTTCCGTCTTCTTAACGTCTTCGAATAGGGTGCACAGCATGAAGCTCGAGCTCCGCGGCATCACCAAGCGGTTCGGGTCCCTGGTTGCGAACGACCACATCGATCTGGTCGTCCAGCCTGGCGAGATCCACGCTCTCCTCGGAGAGAACGGTGCCGGTAAATCCACACTCATGAACGTCCTCTACGGCCTGTATCAGGCCGACGAGGGCGAGATCCTGCTGGACGACGTCGTCCAGCGCTTCCGCGGCCCCGGCGATGCCATGGCCGCGGGAATCGGCATGGTGCACCAGCACTTCATGCTCATCCCCGTTTTCACCGTCGCCGAGAACGTCATGCTCGGCCACGAGAGCACCAAGGCCCTGGGCGCGCTCGATCTGAACGCCGCCCGCAAGCACGTGCGCGACGTCGCGCAGCGCTTCGGCTTCGAGGTCGACCCCGACGCTCTGGTCGGCGACCTGCCCGTCGGCGTGCAGCAGCGCGTGGAGATCATCAAGGCTCTGTCTCGGGATGCCAAGGTGCTCGTGTTCGACGAGCCCACGGCCGTGCTCACCCCGCAGGAGACCGATGAGCTCATGGGCATCATGCGGCAGCTGCGCGACGAGGGCACCTCGATCGTCTTCATCACCCACAAGCTCCGCGAGGTGCGCGAGGTCGCCGACCGCATCACCGTCGTTCGCCTGGGCAAGATCGTCGGCGAAGCCGAACCCACTGCCAGCAACGGCGAGCTCGCCTCGCTCATGGTCGGCCGCGCGGTCGAGCTCACCGTCGTCAAGGACGCCCCGAAGGCCGCGGCATCCGGGGGCCTGTCCATCCGCAACCTGCGCGTGGTCACGCCCGAGGGAGCCGTGGTCGTCGACGACGTCGATCTCGACGTGCGTCCCGGCGAGATCGTCGCGATCGCGGGTGTGCAGGGCAACGGTCAGACGGAGCTCGTCGAGGCCATCGTGGGCCTCGCCGAGGGGGTGACCGGCACCGTCGACCTCGACGGCACCGAATTGGTCGGAAAGAGCGTGCGCGCCATCCTCGACGCGGGCGTCGGCTTCGTCCCCGAGGACCGAAAAGAGGACGGCCTGGTCGGAGGCTTCTCCGTCGCCGAGAACCTCATCCTCGACCGTTCATCCGACTCCGCCTTCGTCTCCGGCGGCACGATCAAGCGCGCCGCGCTCACCGCTTTCGCCCGCGAGCGCATCGCCGAGTACGACATCCGCACCCAGTCGGCATCCACCCCGGTCGGCACGCTGTCGGGCGGCAACCAGCAGAAGGTGGTCATCGCCCGCGAGATGAGCCGCCCGCTGAAGCTGTTCGTCGCCGCCCAGCCCACCCGCGGCGTCGACGTCGGCTCGATCGAATTCATCCACAAGCAGATCGTCGCCGCGCGCGATGCGGGCGTGCCCGTGATCGTCGTGTCGACGGAGCTCGACGAGATCGCCGCCCTCGGCGACCGCATCGCGGTGATGTACCGCGGCGGCATCGTGGGCATCGTGCCGGGGAACACCCCGCGCGAGATCCTCGGGCTCATGATGGCGGGCGAGCAGCCCGCGGAGGAGACAGCGTGAGCGGCCACATCCCGAGCACGGGCCCGACCGGAGACGCAGGTCTGCCGCCCGAGCAGCTGCCGACCGCATCGGGGCCGCTGACCGGCCACACCCCCGCCGAGACGCCCGCGCCGCCGCGCACGAACCAGTTCCTCACCGAGTTGCTGCGCTCGTCGTGGATCACCACGCTCCTCGCCGTCGTCGCGGCGATGATCGTCGGCGGCATCCTGATGGCGGCCACCAACGACCAGGTGCGCGAGACCTCGGGCTACTTCTTCGCGCGTCCCGGCGACATGCTGGGCGCGATCTGGAACTCCGTCTACGGCGGCTACGAGGCGCTGTTCCGCGGCGCGGTGTTCAACTCCCGCGTCTCCGACTTCGGTGCGCAGATCCGTCCGCTCACGAACACCCTCGGGTTCGCGGCTCCGCTGATCGCGGCCGGTCTGGGCGTCGCTCTCGCCTTCCGCGTGGGTCTGTTCAACATCGGCGGACGCGGCCAGATCCTCATCGCCTGCGCCTTCGCCGGTCTCGTCACCTTCAACCTCGACCTGCCGATGATCATCCAGCTGCCGCTGACGCTCATCGTGGGCATCGCGGGCGGAGCGCTCTGGGGCGGCATCGTCGGTCTGCTCAAGGCGCGCACCGGCGCGCACGAGGTGATCCTCACGATCATGCTCAACTACGTCGCCTACTACCTGGTGACGTGGATGGTGCGCACCCCCGGTCTGCTGCAGCGCCCCGCGGGCGACCAGCCGATCTCGTCGGCGACTCCCGCGAACGCCCAGTTCCCCGAACTGTTCGGTCCGCAGTTCCCGCTGCTCGACCTCGGCTTCGTCTTCGTGATCGCGGCGACGGTCTTCGTCTGGTGGCTCATGGAGCGCTCGAGCCTCGGCTTCCGCCTGCGCGCCGTGGGCGAGAACCCGCACGCGGCCCGCGCGGCCGGAATCTCGGTGCCCCGCATGTACGTCTACGCGATGCTGTTCGCCGGAGGCCTGGCGGGTCTCGCGGGTATGAACCAGATCCAGGGGGCGGTGACCACGGGCTTCGACGGTCTCATCGACTCCGGCATCGGTTTCGACGCCATCACCGTGGCCCTCCTCGGCCGCAGTCGCCCGTGGGGCGTGTTCGCGGCCGGCATCCTGTTCGGCGCCCTCAAGTCGGGCTCGTTCACGATGCAGGCCTCGCAGGGCATCCCCGTCGACATCGTGCTGGTCGTGCAGGCCCTCATCGTGCTGTTCATCGCGGCCCCGCCGCTGGTGCGCACGATCTTCTTCCTCCCCAAGAGCGAGGCCGAGCGCGCGGCCAAAGACCGGGCCAAGGCGGCCAAGAAGGCGGTGGCGGCATGACCGCGACGCATCTCGCGGATGACGCGATCCAGCTGACCACGGTGCGCGTGCGCCACATCAAGCTGGCGGTGAGCCTGACGGTCGTGACGGTGCTGCTCGCGCTGCTGTTCGCCCTCGTCCCGCGCGACGGGCAGAGCACCTTCCGCCTGGGCGACCCGGCCTCCGACATCGACCTCGGCAGCGTCGCGGTGCCCACCGCGGCCACGAGCTGGGGCGTGCTCGTGCTGCTCGTGCTCCTGACCGCCTGGTCGGTCTGGGATGCCGTGAGCTACCGCCGCACCCCGCTGTGGCTGCCGATCGCCTTCGGCGCCCTGGCCGTCTTTGCCTTCCTCGTGTGGGCCGCGGCCGACGGCCTCGTGCCGGTCACCGGCCTGCTGTTCGGAGCGCTCTCGCTCTCCGTCCCGCTGATCTTCGGCGCGCTGGGCGGCGTGATCGGCGAGCGGGTCGGCGTCGTGAACGTCGCCATCGAGGGACAGTTCCTCTTCGGCGCGTTCAGCGCGGCTCTGGTGGCATCCCTCACCCGCAACCCCTTCCTGGGGCTCGTCGCGGCCATGATCGGCGGCGTCCTCGTGGCCTTCGTGCTCGCGGCGTTCTCGATCAAGTACCTCGTCGACCAGGTGATCGTCGGTGTCGTGCTCAACGTGCTCGTCACCGGTCTCACGGGCTTCCTCTACGGCGCGCTGCTCGTGCCGAACGAGGACGTGCTGAACCGCCCGGAGCGCTTCCCCCGCATCGAGATCCCCCTGCTGGGCGACATCCCGATCATCGGACCGGTGCTGTTCAACCAGACCTTCATCGTCTACCTGATGTACGCCGTCGTCGCCGTGGTCGCGTGGGGCCTGTACCGCACCCGCTGGGGTCTTCGCCTGCGT
This sequence comes from Microbacteriaceae bacterium, assembly GCA_022702225.1. GTDB lineage: Bacteria > Actinomycetota > Actinomycetes > Actinomycetales > Microbacteriaceae > Microbacterium. Next base: position 10,707 of record JAKOMY010000271.1, read on the forward strand.
GCCGTGGGCGAGCACCCCCAGGCCGCCGACACCGTCGGAATCAAGGTCAACTCGAGTCGCTTCTGGAACGTCTCGCTCGCCGGTGCGATCGCCGGTATCGGCGGCGCGTACTTCACCCTCGTGTCGGTGGGTCAGTTCACCAAGGAGATGACCGCGGGCCTCGGCTTCATCGCCCTCGCCGCCGTCATCTTCGGTCGCTGGGACCCGATCCGCGCGACGCTCGCGGCACTGCTGTTCGGCTTCGCGACGAACCTGCAGAACCTGCTCACGGTGCTGCGCACGCCCATCCCCAGCGAGTTCATGCTCATGCTGCCCTACATCGTGACGATCATCGCGGTGGCGGGATTCGCCGGCCAGATCCGGGGGCCCGCGGCCGCCGGAAAGCCCTACATCAAGGGCTGACCCCCTTCCCTTCACGAGAGGATCCACCACTCCACGATGACCGACATCGACTGGGACGAACTTCGTTCGGCCGCCACGGATGCCATGCACCGCGCCTACGCGCCCTACTCGCGCTTCAAGGTGGGCGCCGCGGCGCTCGTCGCCGACGGGCGCATCGTCTCGGGGTGCAACGTCGAGAACGCCTCGTACGGCGTGACGTTGTGCGCCGAGTGCGGACTCGTATCCGACCTGCACATGAGCGGGGGCGGCCAGCTCGTGGCCTTCGTCTGCGTCGACGGTGAGGGGCGCACCCTCATGCCGTGCGGCCGCTGCCGTCAGCTGCTGTTCGAGCACGCGATCCCGGGCATGCTGCTCGAGACCGTCAGCGGCATCCGGACCATCGACGAGGTGCTCCCCGACGCCTTCGGGCCCCGCGACCTCGAGGAGGCGGCACGATGAGCGCCGAGCAGTACGACGCCGTCGACATCATCCGTGCGCAGCGCGACGGACGCGCCATCACCGAGGGCGAGATCCGCTGGCTGGTCGACGCGTACACGCGCGGCTACGTCATGGACGCGCAGATGTCGGCGTTCACCATGGCGGTGCTGTTGAACGGCCTCGGTCGCGACCAGATCCGCGTGCTCACCGACGCGATGATCGCCTCGGGTGAGCGCATGGACTTCGGCTCGCTCGGCAAGGTCACCGTCGACAAGCACTCGACCGGCGGCGTAGGCGACAAGATCACCCTTCCGCTCGCCCCGCTGGTCGCCGCCTTCGGCGTCGCGGTACCGCAGCTCTCGGGCCGTGGACTCGGCCACACCGGCGGGACGCTCGACAAGCTCGAATCCATCCCCGGTTGGCGTGCGGCGCTGTCGAACGACGAGATCATGGCGCAGCTGCGCGACGTGGGCGCGGTCATCTGCGCCGCCGGCACGGGTCTGGCCCCCGCCGACAAGAAGCTCTACGCGCTCCGCGACGTCACCGGTACCGTCGAGGCGATCCCGCTGATCGCCTCGAGCATCATGTCGAAGAAGATCGCCGAGGGCACCGACTCGCTCGTGCTCGACGTGAAGTTCGGCTCCGGCGCCTTCATGCAGGACATCGACCGCGCGCGCGAGCTCGCCGAGACGATGGTCGCCCTCGGCACCGACTCGGGGGTGAACACCACCGCCCTGCTGACCGACATGAACACCCCGCTGGGCCTTGCCATCGGCAACGCCAATGAGGTGCGCGAGTCGGTGGAGGTGCTCGCCGGTGGAGGCCCCGCCGACGTCGTCGAGCTGACGGTGGCACTGGCCCGTGAGATGCTCACGCTGGCGGGCCGGCCCGACGCCGACGTCGAGGAAGCGCTGAAGGATGGCCGCGCGATGGACGTCTGGAACCGCATGATCCGCGCGCAGGACGGAGATCCGGATGCCGCTCTCCCCGAGCCGCGTGAGACGCACACGGTCGTGGCCGAGCGTGCGGGCGTCGTCACGCGCGTCGAGGCCCTGCCGTTCGGCATCGGCGCCTGGCGCCTGGGCGCGGGTCGCGCACGGGCCGAGGACGCCGTCGTGCACGCCGCGGGAATCGACCTGCACGTCACCGTCGGGCAGTCCGTGACCGCCGGTCAGCCGCTGTTCACCCTGTCCGCGGACGACGAGTCGCGCTTCGAGCGTGCGCTCGGCGCCGTCGAGGGCGCCCTCGAGATCGGCGACACCGCCCCCGCGGCATCGCCCATCGTGCGCGAGCGCATCACCGCGTGATGGCATCCGGAAAGAGGGACACCGTGGCATCCGAAGAATTCCGCATCGGCCGGACGAAGATCGCCGATCTGCCGAAGGTCTCGCTGCACGACCACCTCGACGGCGGGCTGCGCCCGCAGACGGTGCTCGAGCTGGCCGACGAGATCGGGCTCGACCTGCCCGCCGACGACGCGAAGGGTCTCGAAGCGTGGTTCTCGGACCACCTCGACGGAGGCTCGCTGGAGGATTACCTCGAGAAGTTCTCGGTGACCGTCGGCGTCATGCAGACCCGTGAGGGCCTCGTACGCACGGCCAAGGAGTTCGTCGAAGACCTCGCGGCCGACGGCGTCGTCTACGGCGAGGTGCGGTGGGCCCCCGAGCAGCACCTCACCCGCGGTCTCAGCCTCGACGACGTCGTGGACGCCGTGCAGGAAGGCATCGAGCAGGGAGAAGATGCCGCCGACGCACGCGGCCGCGACATCCGCGTCGGACAGCTGCTGACGGCCCTCCGGCACAACGACAACGCGCGCGACATCGCCGAGCTCGCGGTCTCGTGGCGCGGGCGCGGTGTGGTCGGCTTCGACCTCGCCGGACCGGAGGACGGGTTCCTGCCGCAGCGGCATCGCGAGGCGTTCGACTACCTGGCCGAGCAGTTCTTCCCCACCACCGTGCACGCGGGAGAGGGGGCGGGACTGGCATCGATCCGCTCCGCTCTCCTCGACGGACGGGCGCTGCGTCTCGGCCACGGCGTGCGCATCGCCAACGACCTCGATGTCGTCTCGCGCGAGGGCGAAGAGGTGCAGGTCACTTTCGGCGACCTCGCCCGCTGGGTACGCGATCGCGAGATCACGCTCGAGCTGTCGCCCACGTCGAACCTGCAGAGCGGGGCCGTCACGGCCTGGGGCGACACGATGGATGCGCACCCGTTCGACCTGCTGTACCAGCTCGATTTCTCGGTGACCGTGAACGTCGACAACCGCCTCATGAGCGCGACCACGCTCACGCGCGAGCTGGGTCTGCTCGCGCAGGCGTTCGAGTACGACCTCGACGACCTCGAGGCGTTCCAGCTGAACGCGGCGGCGGGGGCCTTCCTGCCGGTCGAGGAACGCGAGGAGCTCATCGAGATCATCTCGGAGGGGTTCCACCGCTGACGTGGTGCGGGCGGCGCTCACCGGTTTCGGTGGGCGCCGTCGTCGTTTCCGGGAGCGGCGGGGAGGGGCGCGCGGCGTGCGAAACTCCTGAGATGTGCGCATGACGCGGCGGCGCAGTGCCCTGCCCAGGCGCGACCGCACCGTTTCTCAGGAGTTCGGTGCGGCCGGGGTCGCCGTCCGCGCTGCGGGCGGGGGAGCCGAGCGTGAGACGGAGGGACGGCGAGCCCGGGCGTGTGGCGTGCGAAACTCCTGAGATCTGCGCCCGCAAGCCGTCACGTGAGCCGGTCGCGGTGCCGTGGGGTCGAAGACTCAGGAGACCGGCCCGGGGCGCCGTGCGCCAAGATGCGCTCGAGAGCGGCGCGGACACGGTCCGGGTGATACAGGATGTCTTCGGCTAGCAGTCGCAGCGTGGCGTAGCCGCGTTCCAGAGCCGCCATGTCACGGCGCCGGTCCTTCTTATGGACTGGCCAGGAGCCGTGGAACTGCTCGCTGTCGCACTCGACGATGAGCCATCCGTCGACGAGCAGGTCGACACGGCCCACGCCATCGATACGGACCTGCAGCTCGACACGGCAGCCCAGCTGACGCAGAAGCAGACGAACCAGCGACTCGGTCCCCGCTTCCGCACGCGAATCCAGCAGTGGACGCAGGGCCCGGAAGCGATGGGGGACGCGCGCGAAGACTTCGGCGATGTCTGCTTCATCGACAAGCCCGAGGTGCCAGGCGTTGTCGAGGGTGGCGACAGCGGACCGCGGCGGTTGGCATCGGATCGCCTGGGCGAGCGCCTCGACGACATCGACTGCGGCACGATCGCGTGGTGCCGACGATGCACGCCAGTGGTAGACGACGTCGCGGGGTGCCGGAGGTCGACGGCTCGCCAACGGGTCCTGCTGCACGTGGCGGTGCGAATGATGATGGACGAACACCCCGCGCATGGCCAACAGGCTGATGCAGTCCAGCCGCCCGCCCAGACGCGCAGCCGCGACGATGTCGCCGTGCGTTCCGGCCGCGACGAACCGCCCCTTCCGCACACGCGCAAGGCTGCCGTCTGCGACAGCGCGAGCGAGAGCGCGCCGCGACCATCCGGCGGCCAGGAGCTCGCGCGTCGTCCACACCGTCTCCGGGTTCTCTCCGGGCAGGGGAACGAGGGACGTCACCCGCCCACCCTGGCCGATCTGATCGCCGTCTTCAGATGGCGAGCGCCCGAGCTGTGGATGACGCGTGCTGGGGAGGAACGGGCGGCACCGAGCTCGCCCGTGCCGAACTCCTGACCTTCCGCGCTGCACGCGCCGTGCGGCAGCGGCGATGGTGCCTGAGCAGCGAAGTTCTCAGGAGTTTCGCCCGCATGGCCGCCGGGGATGGTGCCTGAGGAGCGAGGTTCTCAGGAGTTTCGCTCACGTGGCCGTCCGCGCGACGGCGGGCGGCGTCAGGGCCGCGGCAGGAAGCCCGCGAGCTGCTCGGCGATCACCCGGTCGACCTCGGCGGGGTCGGCCGTGGGGGTGCCATCGCCGGGTTGCGGACCGTAGGAGCCGAACGAGGCGTGCGAGGCGC
>JAKOMY010000298.1 GCA_022702225.1 Microbacteriaceae bacterium
AAGGTGGTCCGACGGCGCCGCGACCCACGTTTCGATCGTAGACGCCCTCGACCACCACCGAATGATCGTATTTACGACCCGAGGCCGGGTGCTATTTACGAAGCCCTGTGCTTGTATGGATGAGGACCGCACGCGAGGCGTCCGTGGGGGAAACCCTCGCGAGCGAGAGGTCGGAAGAGGCTTTCCGATCCGTCGGCGGCGGGCGCGGCACCATTGGGGGGTGCCGCGCCCGTTCGCTCCCCGGTTCGCGGCAGAGCGTCACCCCCGCCGGGCGAGGCCCCGCGAGAGTCGCCGAGAGGTGTCGTCTCCGAGACCGTCCGGGTGGCGGTCACCGCACCCCTTAGTCGCGGGAGCGCCTCACAGCGCGCAGGACTCCCGTTCGATGAGCGACACGTCGATCACCGTCAGCTCATCGAGGCCGAGACCGGCGTCGGGCTGGAGGCGCGCGAAGACGCGCTCGGCCGCCAGCGCACCGATACGGCGCGGATCCTGGTCCACCACCGTGACCGAGGGGGTCAGGGTGTCGGCCATCGGGAAATCGCCGAAGCCGACGAACGGCATCGCCTGCCCGCGCAGCACGTGCACGAGGGCCATCGACGAGCGGGCGTTCGCGGAGAACACGGCGGTGGGCGGGTCCGAGAGCGCGCGCAGGCGTTCGAGGGCGGATGCCGCGGACTCACGGTCCGACACCTGCGAGGCGATGAGCTGCTCATCGACGTCGACCCCGGCTTCGCGCAGCGCTCGCCGCCAGCCCTCGACGCGCTTGGTCTCGGTCGAGAGGTGCACCATGTCGCCGACGTAGGCGATGCGGCGGTGACCGTGCGAGAGCAGATGGGCCGTGGCCGCGTGCGCGCCGGCTTCGTCGTTCTCGGTGAAGGTGTCGGTGTGAAGGCCCACCGGGGCGCGGTCGACGAACACGATCGGGGTGTGCCCGCGCCAGCGCTCGAGCCAGGAGTGGTCGGTGCCGACCGGCGCGATGACGAGGCCCGTGAGCTGACGGCCGAGGAGGGACTCGAGCGCGGGCCGCTCGTCGGCCGGGTCTTCGCCGAGGCTGGTCACGAGGGTCGAAAGCCCCCGGCGTCGCGCGGTGTCCTCGACGGAGCGCGCGATCGCGGCGAAGAACGGGTCGACGACATCGGGAACGGCCACCCCGATGACCGAGGCGCGCCCCGCGCGGAAGGTCGTCGCGAGGGCGTTGGGCACATAGTTGAGCTCGCGCATCGCGGCCTCGACGAGGGCGCGGGTGTCGGGCAGCACGTGGGGGTCGTCGTTGAAGACGCGCGACACGGTCTTGGTGCTCACCCCGGCGCGCAGGGCGACATCGCGCATGGTGGTCACGAGGCACCTCCGGGATAGGGGTTCGGACGGGGGGCTGCTCCGACAGGCCACCCTATCCGGCGGCGGGTGGAACCCGCCCGCCCGGGCCCGCGACGACGCTCCCCCGCGTGCACCCGCGGGCAGCTCGCCGCGTCCCGGGCGGGCGTGGTCACGTCAGCGGCCGTCGACCGCGTCGGCGAGCTCGCGCAGGCGCGGCAGGGCACGACCGGTGAGCAGCTCCTCGCGACGGTCGGCGTCGATCGAGAGGCTGTCCTTCCACAGCGACCGGCCGGCCATCGCACCCGAGGCGCCGTTCGCGACGGCGGTGCGCACCTGCTCGATGAAGGTCTCGTGATCGACGCCGGCCGACAGCACCGCCCACGGCACCCCCTGGGCGACCTCGGTCACGCGGGCACTGGCTTCGGCCGAGCCGGGGTACTGCAGCTTGAGGATCTTCGCGCCGCAGGCGACGGCGAGCGCGGCGCCGTCGACGACGAGGTCGGCGAACTTCGCGCGGTACTCCTCGTCGCTCTCGCCCTCGAGCTGGTAGGTCAGCAGCTCGACGATGAGCAGCAGCCCCTCGGCCTCGCACGCGGCGACCAGGTCGCGGATCTCCTGCGCGACGCGGGAGTCGGCATCCTGCTTGTCGGGGCGCGTGTAGTAGAGCATCTTCGCCACGGTGCCGCCCATGTCACGGACGGTGCGGGGCGTCACACCCGGCACGAAGCGCGTGTACTTCAGCGCGTCCACGGTCTCGAATCCCGAGGCGTCGAGGCCGACGACGAGGCCGGTCTCGCGGTCGAGAACGCCGTCGTCGACGATCTGGGGCAGGGCGACCTCGGGGTCGAGCAGGATCGCGGGGGCGTGGTTGGCGAGGTGGCGCACGAGGTCGGCCTTCACCTCGGCGAGCTCCTCGCGCGTGATCGCTTCGGAGCCGTTCGGGGCGTCCTTGATGGCGGCCTTCATGCCGTTGCGCTGGTCGGCGGCGACGATGAGCATGTGGCCGTCGGCGGTGCTGATCGACTGGAGCGCACGGCGCTCGAGCGTGGTGAGTTCGTTCATGATCTCTCTTCTCTGGGGTCTTCGCGCGCGGGTCCGCGCGGGGGTCTGGTCAGGAGGGGACGGATGCCGAGACGAGGCGCCGCGCCATGTCGGCGGCTCCCCACGCGACGTCCTGCTCGCGGGTGGACAGGGACGGTTTCGGCAGCACCTCGGCGCGGGCGCGGCGGACCGAAGCCATCCCCGCCCAACCGCCGGTCAGGGTGGAGTGGGTGGCAGGAGCGACTTCGCGGTCCATCGCGGCGATGAGCTGGGCGACCTCGTCGTTGCTGTGACGCAGCGCCGCCAGGAAGATCTCGGCGGGTGATGCCTCGGCGTGGAGGGTCAGGCGCAGCACGCCGTCGTCGTTTCGGGCGCCGGTGACCTCGACGGCCCCCGCGGGCAGCTCCCCCTCGAGGGGCAACGCCATGGCCGCGGCGTCGAGGGCATCCCGACCGGCGCGGTCGCTGATGCCGGCGGCGTGCAGGACCCGGCGCAGCAGCAGTCCGGTCTTCACGCCCGCGACGAGCACGTGCTGACCGGGCACGACGTGGCGCACCTCGTTGATGAGCGCGTCCGCCAGGCGCTGACGCGCCGCGAAGCCCAGGGGCGCGTCGAGCACCCGCAGCAGTACCTCGGCGGTGCCGAGCGAGACGTGGTAGCCGTCGGCGTCCAGGGTCCCGTTGGCTTGCGCGGCGACGAGGTGGTCGTGGCCGGCCACCGTGAGGGCGGCGCCGGCGACACGGGAGCCGAAGGCCCCGGATGCCGTGCCCCAGGGCAGTCCGCCCCCGCGCAGCGGCGGCAGGAGGTCGGCGGTGACGCCCAGCGCGTCGAGCATCGCGGGCCAGGCGGCGCCGGAGTCCTGGTCGATGAGGCCGGTGCGCGAGGCGAGCGAGAGCTCGAGGGCGGTGTCGCCCCCGAGTGCCGCGACGACGAACTCCGGGAGGTCGAGCCACCGCAGGCCCGTGAGGTCGGTGCCCTGATCGCGCAGCCACGCGAGCTTGGCGACGCTCACCTGGGCACCGAGCGGCAGACCCGTCCGCCCCGCGAACTCCTCGCGCACCACGGCGGGGAATGCGGCGATCTGCGCGAGCCCGCGCGGGTCGAACCACGCGAAGCCGGGTGCGACGGCCCGGCCTTCGGCGTCGATGAGGATGCCGGTCTCGCCCATGCCCGCGACGGCGAGCGAGGCGAGCGGGGCGGAGGCGAGCGGAGCGAGTTGCGCATCGATCAGAGCGATCAGCGTCCGGATCGCGCCGAGCAGGTCGTCGGCGACGATGTCGGTGGTCCCGCCCTCGCCGACGCGCCACGGCGTGGGCACCTGGGCGCCGGCGATCTCGCTGCCGTCGTCGGCGATGACGAGCATCTTGATCGCGGTGCTGCCGAGGTCGAGTCCGCCGTGCAGGCGCGCCGACCTCGAAACCATGTCACCGGTGTCTCGCATGAGCGGCCGTCCTTTCCGGAACTTCTCCGAGTCCCGGAATTTCAAGCATGACACCGGTGACTTGCTACGTCTATGGTGGGGGTATGCCGTCGCCGTGTCAAATACCCGATCCGCTCGCCGTCGTCGTCGCCGGAACCGCCGGCAGCGGCAAGAGCACGCTCGGGCGGGCGATCGCCGAGACCCTGCGCGCGCCGCTCGTCGACCTCGACAGCGTGACCACGCCGCTGCTCGACGCGCTGCCCGAAGAGGTGTTGGGCGCGCACTGGCTCACCTCGCCGCACGCCCCCGCGATCCGCGCCGGGCGCTACGCCGCCCTCCGGGCCACCGCCGCCGACGCCCTGGCCACGGCCGGCCGCGTGGTGGTCGTCGCCCCCTTCACCGCGGAGCTTTCGGGCGGCACCGAGTGGGACGCGCTGGTCGCCGCCCTCGCCCCCGCCGAGCCCCACGTCGTGCACGTCGACGGAGACCCCGCCGTGCTGGCATCCCGTCGCTCCTCGCGCGGGGCCTCTCGCGACGCGCACCGCCCCGACACCGCCCCCGTGGCCCCCTCGATCCCGGTCACCACCGTCGATGCCGAGCTGTCGACGGCGCAGCAGCTGGCCCGCGTCCTGCCGTCGCTGGGGATCCGGCGGCAGATCGATGCGGGCGCCGAGATCTTCACGCGCGAGTTCGACGCCGTGCTCTTCGACCTCGACGGCACGCTGGTGGACTCCACGGCATCCGTGGTGCGGTCATGGCGCCGTTTCGCCGAACACTTCGGTGTGTCCATGAAGGCCCTGCACGCCAATCACGGCCAGCCCGCGCGCACGCTCGTCGGCCTGTTGCTGCCCGCCGAGCGCCACACCGAGGCGCTCGCCCACGTCACCGAGCTAGAGGTGACGGATGCCGTGGGCCTGGCGCCCGTCCGCGGCGCCGCCGTGTTCTTCGCGTCGGTGCCCGCCGAGCGCCGGGCGATCGTGACGTCGGGGTCGGTGCCGATCGCCACCGCCCGACTGGAAGCCGCCGGTTACGAGCGGCCCGCGGTGTTCGTCACGGTCGACGACGTCGAGAACGGCAAGCCTCACCCCGAGCCGTTCCTCACGGCCGCGATGCGCCTCGGTGTCGCCCCGGGGCGCTGCCTCGTCGTCGAGGACGCGCCCGCCGGCATCGTCGCCGCCCGCGCGGCAGGGTGCGCCGTCCTCGCCCTGACCGGCACGACGACCGAGGAGGAGCTGAGTGCCGACCTCGTGGTGGACGGACTGGATGCCGTGCGCCTCGAGGTCGCGACATCCGGGGCGCTGCGACTGGTGCCGGCCTGAGCCGGTGCGAAGAGGCCGCCGTTACGACAGCGACGAGGGCCGGCGGATGACTCCGCCGGCCCTCGGATGAGCCGTTGTCAGGAGGCGGCGACGATGATGTCGAACGTGGTGCGCTGTCCGTCGGCGCCGGCGATCCACCCCTTGGTGGTGCCGACCTTCTCGCCGGAGAATGCGGCGTTGAACGAGGCGTCGTCGTCGGTGGCGCCGGTGGTGGCCGCGTCGAACGTGGCCACCGTGTTGTCTTCGGTACCGCCGGTGCCGGTGAACCTGCCGCCGTTCTCGGTGTCGAGCACGACGATCAGCGACTGACCCGGCGCCAGCGTCACGGGGCCCTTGGCGAGGTCGGCGGGGGTGAGGAACAGCGGGGCGGGCTGACCGTCGAGCACGATGCCCTGTTCGTTGTCGGGGGTCACGTCTTCATCCTGGCTCGGGGTGGGGACACCGTCGATGAAGGTGTCGTCCTGCGGGGCGGGGACGCCGTCGATGAAGGTGCTCTGATCGGAGGCGGGGGTTGCCTGGGCGGCGGCGTAGGCGGCGGCACCGGTGCTGATCAGGCCCACGGCGAGGATCGACGCGGTCACGGCGGTGAGGGTTCGAATGCGCATGAGCTGCACCTTTCGGTCGGTATGCCGCGCCCCGCCCCTGGTGGACGAGTGATGATCGCGGCCTGTACCGAGGGAATGGCCGCGACCGCGATCCGTCTTTCACGATCCGCGAGAAAACTTCCTGGAGGTTTCCTGGGAACGGTCGGCGAGAGCCGAGGGCGCCTGCGGGTGCGCTTCGTCCGCCGTGAAAGAAACCGCCGCGGCCGGACATGATGAAGGTGTGCAGCCTTTCTCTCCGGACCGCTCTCGTGCGTACGAGTCGCTCGTACGCGCGCACGGTGACGCCGTCCTGCGATTTCTGCGACGACGCACCGAGCCGCAGACCGCCGAAGACGTCTTCTCCGAGACCATGCTCGTCCTCTGGCGGCGCTTCGACGATGTGCCCGATGAGCCCCTGCCCTGGCTGTACGTCACCGCGCGCAATTGTCTGCGCACCGCCGAACGGTCGACACGGCGCCAGTGGCGCGTCGTCGAGAAGATCACGACCATCGACCCACCCGCCGACGCCGTCGATGCCGGGCCCGAAGAAGATCCCCGAGCGGACTGCCTGCGAAACGCCCTGGCCCGACTCTCCACGACCGACGCGGAAGTGCTGCGCCTGTGGGCATGGGAAGAGCTCGCACCCCCCGAGATCGCGACGGTCCTCGACATCTCCGTCAACGCCGCCACCATCCGCCTGCATCGAGCCAAGAAGAAGCTCAGACAGGAAATGGACCGATCCCACCGACCCACCACCACGAAAGGAGGAGACCGATGAACGACGACGACCTGAGAGCACTGCTCCGCGACGCAGACCCCGGCCGCGGGCAGCAGCCCCTCGATGATGCACGTATCCGGCGCATCGTCGCCGCCGCGGAGCGCGACGGTCTCGGCGGCACCGGCGCACCGGCCCCCCGGCGTCGGCGTCGCCTGTTCGCCGGAGCCTCCATCGGAGCCGCCGCGACCGCTGCCGCCGGCCTGCTCATCGCCGGCCTCGTCGCCACGCCCGCCGTGCAAGCCCCCGGACCCTCCGAGACCTCTGCGTCCTGCGCGCCCACGAGCGTCGAGAGCCTGCGCGACTCCGACACCGCCTACGAGGCCACCGCGATCACCGTCGTCGGCGACGACGTCACCCTCGAGGTGACCCGGGTGTTCGCCGGATCCCCCGGACGCACGCTGACCGTTCCCCAGCAGCACGATCCCGCCAATCCCGACGGCGCAGGTCTGTTCGTGGCCGGAGAGTCGTACCTCATCGCCTCCGCCGATGAGTACATCTCCGACTGCGACAGCGGCCCGGCGACAGACGCGCTCCGCCAGATCTACGCCCGGGCATTCCCCTCGCCGACGACGAGGTGACCCGTGTCGCGTCGCGGCATGCCCTCTCACGTCCGTCGGGGGGCCCGGCCGGCCGCAAATGCTACCGGTATCCGTCGTAAACACCAGGGGCCGTTTCTCGTCAGGGGCTTTTCCTACCGTGTGGGGACGCACTCGCCCCGACCTGAGGAAAATCATGTCCCGCAACATCGGCTACGCCACCCCTGACAAGAACACCCCCCTGGCGCCCTTCACCTTCGACCGCCGCGAGGTGGGCCCCGAAGACGTGCGCATCGACATCGCCTACTGCGGCGTCTGCCACTCCGACGTGCACCAGGCGCGCGACGAGTTCGGCGGCGCCCTCGCGACGCTCTGGCCCTGCCTCCCGGGGCACGAGATCGCCGGAACCGTCGCCGAGGTGGGCTCCGCGGTGACCCGTTACGCCGTCGGCGACCGCGTGGGCGTCGGCTGCCTCGTCTATTGGGGCGACGAGTCCCAGCGCGGCGTGGACGAGGAGCAGTACCAGAACCCGCCCGCGATCTTCACGTACAACGGCCAGGATCCCGACACCGGGAACGTCACCCTCGGCGGCTACTCCGACGAGATCGTCGTCAACGAGCACTTCGTGCTGCGCATCCCCGATGCCATCCCGCTCGAGCAGGCGGCTCCGCTGCTGTGCGCGGGGGTCACGACGTGGTCGCCGCTGGCGCACTGGAACATCGGTCCCGGCAGCGTCGTCGCCGTCGCCGGCCTCGGCGGGCTCGGCCACCTCGCCGTGCAGCTGGCGAAGGCGCGCGGCGCCGACCGCGTGATCGCGCTGACCACCAGCCCCGACAAGGCCGACGCCGTGCGGGCCCTCGGCGCCGACGACGTGATCGACATGACCGACGAGGATGCCGTCGAGGCCCACGCCTCGAGCATCGACTTCGTCCTGTCGACCATCCCGACGCCGTTCGACATGAAGCCCTACCTGTCGCTCATCCGCCACGACGGTGCGCTGGTGACGGTCGGCATGCTCGAGCCCATCCACGAGGAGGGCATCGACTTCGGCTTCGTCTCGATGAACCGCATCACGATCGCCGGCTCGCTGATCGGCAGCATCGCCGAGACGCAGGAAGTGCTCGACTTCGCCGCCGAGCACGGCATCGCCGCCGAGGTGAAGGTCATCCCCGTGCAGCAGGTGAACGAGGCCTTCGACGAGATGGTCGCCAACGACATCCGCTTCCGCTTCGTGATCGACAGCAGCACCCTGGATGCCGACCGCGACAGCGCCGCGGAGTTGCCCGCCTCGCAGTGAGCGACGAGAGGGGACGCGCCCGTTCGAGCGCGTCCCCTCACCGCGTCGCCTTCTCCAGCAGCTCCAGCACGTGCACGTACGACTCCCCTGTCGCCTTGGTCATGCCCAGCTCGCAGGTGCGGTTGCACGACGCGAAGGCGTCCGCGCCCCACGCGGCGACCTCCGACGCCTCGGGGGCGGTCGCGGCCTCCGTCAACTCGGGGTGCAGCATGCCGCGGTCCCCCGCGTAGGCACAGCAGCCCCACGCATCGGGAACACGCACCTCGGATGCCACCACCTCGCCGATCGCGCGGAGGGCGGGGTCGATGCCGAGTTGCTTCGAGGAGCACGTCGGGTGCAGCGCCAGGAGCTCCGCCACCGGGGTCGGCGACAGCACGGGCAGCAGCTCGGCGGCGGCGAAGG
>JAKOMY010000312.1 GCA_022702225.1 Microbacteriaceae bacterium
AAAATGGGAGAGACAGGGCTGGAGGGTCGTCGACCAAAAGGTCGGTCGCGTCAGCTCGGAGATCACGCTCCGCCGTCCGAAGTCCAAGACTCCCTGGAAGCTGTACGCCGGACTAGGCGGATTCATCGTCGCGCTCTTCGTCTTTCTGACCGTGATGAACCTCGTTACGGGTGGGGAGAACGCGGGCGCCGAGCCATCGAGTACACCGAACCAGAGCGCCCCCGCCGAGCCATCAGCAGACCCGAGCGAGACCGCCACTGCTAGTCCGTCGCCGTCGAATTCGGCTCCCGCGGCGAGCGCGAACGTCGTCGATACAACGCCTGGCGAACTCTTCGACCGGCTCAACTCTGCGGACATGGGAGGGATCCAGGTCGGCGACCAGTTCCGGTTCACTGGCGAGCTGTCTGGAAGTGACTATTGGTTTGTGGGCGCCACCGGTGACTTCGTCGTCAACGTCGCCGTACACGAAGGCGCCAATGACCTTCAGGTCTTGCTCGCCGACGAATCCGCGGCGGCCAGTTGGACTGACGGAACGCCCGTCGAGATGGTTGTCGAGAACGTCCAGAAGACTCTCGACGGCGAAACGATGGACGGCTGGCTCCAACTCATTTCTTCGACGGTAGTCCCCTGACGCGGAGCCAGCAGGACGACGAGAGCGGCACTCGCTTCGTTTCGGTTGTACCGGTGGACTTCGGCGGCGTCTGATCAGAGGCTCCTCTGTTCTGCGCGACTAGGTAGCTGATGACGTCAAGGGTCAGAATGAGGACTGGGAAGGCATCATCCGCGAGGTGATCGTCGATGCCACACAGAGCGCACCGACCGAACCCATCGTCTACAGGATGCCTCGCGGAGAGCCATCGTTCCGACGCACGGTTGCTTGCGCATCGAACTGCTTGCCCCACGCCAGCGCGCGCCTTCGCTCCTCCCCCGTGAACGGAGCAGCGACCAGCTGGGTCTTGCGGACGACAGCACTGATCGCCCGCAGGAGATGTTCGGTCGTGACGTACCTGGGCGGCGCGGGGTAAGCCTGTTCGGGGTGGACGCCGTCGATACGGACGATCGCATGGAAGTGCACGACTCCGCGCCGCTGGAACTCGGCGACCTTCGCGAACTGCAGTCGTACGACACGGGCGCCTGCTCGCTGCGTGATCCCGAGTGAGTGCGCCAGCTCCCGCCGGGGTCCGATCGTGAATCGTCGCCAGAGCTCCGGGGCGTTGTACTGCCAGGCGACGTGACCGACGTAGCCGTAGTACTCGGCACACACGGCGTCGCCGCGGCGGGGATCAGCCGCGTCGTGGCGGCAGCGGCATCCTCTTGCTTTGCCGTGCTCGCAAAGGCCGCCACGATGATCCTTCGCGGTCGTGTGCACCGCGCCGAATGACGGGGCGGTGAGGACGAGGAAGACCATCGGATGCTCAGCGACGTCCTCCGGCACATCCTTCATTCCGCCCGCGGCGCCAGCCATGATCATGTGCCAGGTGTCGCTCTTGTACTCGTGGCTGCACGAGGCGCAACGCGTCGCACGGCGATTGCCGCATCGGGTGAACGTGATGCCGTCCGGTTCGTTCGCCGAGGAGTGCTCCGAGAGCACCTCGCCGGATGCCTCGTGGAGCGTAGCCGACGATCCGACGAGCCGCACGGGGTTATGGCAGTAGCCGGTCGCACCGACGTTGTGCATCCACCGGTCGTAGGTATCACTGCGGAGTCGGCGCGCGACAGACTCATCGAGACGCATCGGTCACCACCAAAACGGGAACTGCACAGCCGATCGGGTATGTGAGACCCGAGAAGTCATCGTCGTAGTAGG
Source organism: Microbacteriaceae bacterium (assembly GCA_022702225.1). Classification (GTDB taxonomy): domain Bacteria; phylum Actinomycetota; class Actinomycetes; order Actinomycetales; family Microbacteriaceae; genus Microbacterium. Next base: position 1,808 of record JAKOMY010000312.1, read on the forward strand.
TGATGCGGCAGATGAGGTCGCTTTCGCCGGTGGATCGACGAAGCTCCAGCCACCGGATGATGTCGGCATCTGTGCACGACCCGTTGGCGACGACCGGGCCGTAGATCTGGAGGAGGCTGTCGTCAACGTCTGGCGCGTCGTAGCGTGCGACCTTGAGCATCCGGGCCTGGTCCCACTTCTCCCCCAGGTTGCAGGGGCTGACCAGATATGCGGGTCGCGATTCGCCAGCCACGTCGCTCGGCGCGCTTCGGGTGGCGTCGGGCTGTGTGGCACAACTCGAGAGAGCCAGTGCGGCACAGGCGCCAGCAACGAGGACAGCTGCGAAGCCATGAAGACGATTCATGATGCTAATTCCTCTCGGGAGCTACGCCGCTGGGTCCGCGGCGCACGAGGTGGGCGGGGTTGACGCTCTTCCGGCGCGGGCGCTTCGGGGATGACGACAGGGATTTGCCGCGGTGCGGCAAACCGGGACGCGACTTCACGGATCATGTCGTCGGTGATCAAGCCGGCACGCACACGTTCCGGAGGGCTGCCGTCTTCGGGCAGCACGTACGCGACACCCGGCGTCGTGGGAGAGATCTCATGACAGCGAGCACCCGGGGCGACAGCTCCATCCCCAAGCACCATCGCGGTCTCCATCCGGTCGCGAAGGCGGAGTCCGACGGTCTGCGTGAACAGGCCTCGGGCGGGCAGCGTCTCCTTCCTAGGATCTTGGAGGCAGGCGAACACGATGAACCCGACCGCCCGCCCCTGAGAGGCCAGCGTCGCCAGTGCGGCATTGGCTCGCCGAAGCAGGTCGCGGTCGGTCTCGTAGGCGGTGAGTGCAGCGAGTTCGTCGATCAGCATCACGATCGTCGGGCTCTCGATGCTCGCGGTGTGTTGCCGGGTCTTGCCTGCGAGATCGTTGGCGCGCTGCTGCATCGCGGCGACGGCATCCTCGATAAGGATGACCGAGCGCTCAGCGTCGGCAGCGAAGCGTGTCAGCAACGCGCGGCCGAGGGCGAGCTCCATTCCGCCCTTGCGGTCGATCCCCCAGACCTGGACGAGACCACGGTGGATCGGCTCGGCCAGCCCCAGAAGCAGACCCCAGACGAGTGACGCTTTGCCGCTCCCGGATGAGCCGGCGACCAGCGTGTGCGGTCCGCGGCGCAGCGACCACAGTGAGCCGGTCGCGTCCTTGCCCATGGGGATGGATCTCCCATATCAGGCGGCAGGCAGCTTGAGGCTGAACGGACGCTCGAGCGCATCTGCGTACTCGAGTCGCAGCACTAGCGCACCGATGTGCTCGCCGTGAACGGTCGCACGGCGGGCGGCGAACGCCTGCGCGAGGGGGTCGGCCTGAGCTTCAAGGTGCTCGCGACCGAGGCCCTGCGGAAGAGAGACGCCGACGATGCATGTCCAGCCGTCCCGAACGAGAGGGCTCATCGCTGGAACCACTGGACCGTT
>JAKOMY010000383.1 GCA_022702225.1 Microbacteriaceae bacterium
CGATCGCGCTGCCCGGGCCGGTGTCGGCGGAGACCGGCCGGCTCGTCGCGCCGTCGCGTATGCCCGGCTGGCACGACGTCGACGTCGCCGCCCTTCTCTCCGAGGTCCTCGGAGTGCCCGCCCTCGCCAGCAACGATGCAAATTGCATGGCGGTCGGCGAGCTCGTCGGTGGCGACCCCGAGGCGCTCAACCAGGTGTTCATCAAGGCCGGGTCGGGCATCGGTTCGGGGGTCGTCGCCGGAGGACGGCTCTACACGGGCAGGAGTGGGGCGGCCGGTGACATCAGCCACGTCACCGTGCCCGGGGCCGCGCCCGTTCCCTGCTCGTGCGGGCGCGTCGGCTGCCTGGATGCCGTGGCGAGCGGATCGGCTCTCACCCGCGCGGCGCAGGAGGCCGGACGCGACGTCTCGGATGTCGAGACCGTGATCGATCTGGCCCGTAACGGAGACGCTCTCGCCACCGGCCTGTTGCGCGAGGCCGGCAGTATGACCGGCGGAGTCCTCGCCACGATCGTCAACTTCTTCACCCCCGACCGCCTCGTCGTCGGCGGCTCGCTGAGCGCGTCGGACGTCTTCATCGCCGCGATCAAATCCAAGCTCTGGGCCGACTGCCTGCCGATGGCGACGGAGAACCTCGAGGTCGCCGTGCCGCGTCACGCGCGCACGGGCGGCATCCTCGGCGCGGCGCGGCTGTTTCTCGACGCGGTGTTCGGGACCGAGGCTGCACGCTCGTCGTTGCGGGTCTCGGCCCGCTCCTAGCCCGCGAGGGCCGCGTCTCCGTCGTCGCAGCCTCAGCTCGCCGGAACCACGTCCCAGTGCTCGCGGATCAACCCGCCGTCGACTCGGAACAGATCGGAAGCCAGCAGCGGGTCGTCGGGCTTCGCCCCGACGGCTTGCGAGAACGTCCAGACGATGTCGCCGTCCGACAGCGAGATGACCGACTGCTGCGCCGGGAACTGCACCCCGCTCGAGAAGAACTGCTTCAGTGCGGCGGTGCCGTTCGGGGCGACCGAGTTGTGTTGCAGATAGGCGGGGTCGAACGCGCGATCGAGGATCGATACGTCCTTGTCGCGGAACAGCGTGTCATACGCCGAGACGGCGAAGAGGCGGTTCTTCTCTTCCTGCTGCTCGGTCGGGGGCGCGGTGGGCCGCGACGGGCGGTACAGGTCGCTGAACATCGTGTTCGTGTTGCCGCTGGCCGGGGTGCCGGTGGGAATCGCCTGGTCGAGCGACCAGTGCTCGACGATTTTGCCGTCCCGGAGGCGGAACAGGTCGACGGCCGCGTCGCCGCGGCGCTCGTCGCTCGGGTCGGGGGCGATCTGCCAGTGCACCGCGACCAGGTCTCCATCGGAAGCGAGGTGCTTGATCACGGCCTGCGCGCCGGGAATGCGGTCCCGGTCGGCCGCGAACTGGGTGAGGAGCCCCTCGGGGCCCGAGGCTGATCCGCTGCCGTGGGTCACGGCATCCGGAGCCACGAGCTGACCCGCGATCGCCCGAGCGAACGGGCTGTCGGGGTCGGTGAACGTCGTGGCGAAGAGCGTGCGGATGAGGCACGCATTGACCTCCTCGGCGCCGACGTCCTGTCGGTCGACGGCCGTCGCCGTGGACGCGGGGGCTCCGGTCGGCGAAGCATTGGCGGGCGCGGCCACGACGAGAACGCCGACGAGGGCTGCCCCGGCGACCAGGGCGGTCGCGCGGGTGATTCCGGGGGTGAAGGGGGACATGATCTTCTCCTACGCAGTGCGGATCGATGTGTCACCGTTCCGTCGACTCGTGGTCCTCTCGGCGACGGTGACCGGTGGAGACGCGAGCACGCGGTCGGCGGCTCGGCGCGCAGCGGCAGGATCGCAAGATTTCGCCACGCGCACACCTACGCACCTGATCGTCAGGTACTGACCCCGAGGTTGGATTCGTGGCGACGGCGGTCGACGCTGGGCGGATTCATCAGCACCGCCGGCCGCTCAGGCGTTGCGCGGCTCGCGGTCGGAGGCCACCCGGTTGGCCGCACGACTGCCCAGGATCCCGCCCACGACGAGTCCCGCGATGATGACCACCGCCGTCAGGGCCGGATCGGCGTCCGCAAGAGCCGGGGCCACCACCGGCAGAACCGCGACACCGACGGCCGCGAGGGCGAACACGGCATAGGGCAGCAGCGCGGCGCGGTGCCCGGCCCTCCACGCGGCGTCGCTCTGCTGGATGGCGGGAAGCCGGATGCCGACTCCCCAGCCCCTCGGGATGACCCCGCGCCCGCACAGGGCGAGGATCGGGATGAACGCGAGACCGACGACGGCGAGGACGATCGCCCCTGTGCTCATGGTGGCAGGATACGCCCGACATACACTCGCCGTCGTACGCTCCACATCATGTCCTCGTCAGCTCGCGCCCCGCGGCTCCTGCGTGCGTTCCGGGATCGCCGGGGCCTTCTGCTGGCGATCGTGGTCCTCGTCGTCGCGGTGGTCGCGGGGGCGAGTCTCACCAGCGCCAAAGATCACGCCGTGCACGATGCCGTCGCTCCCGTCGAGTGGCGCGAGGCCCCGGACGCAGCGGCGCCAGGGAGCGAGATGCGCATCCGTCTGCAGCGCGACGGCAGGGCGGAGGTCGTCGACGCCCCGCGCGGAGACGTGACGCGTCAGGACCGTGACGAGGCGCGGCAGAACCGCAACGGCCGTCGGCACCTGTGCTTCGCGCCCTCGGGGAAGGGCGTCTACACCGGGCCCGCCACGTGGGAGGTCGTCGGCGAGTGGGGGATCCGGGTGCAGTTCGACGACTCGTCGCTCATCCTGCGCGCGGGCAGGGGCGGCTCCATCCTGCGCGACCCCGACTGGAGCAGCCCGCGCATGACCGCGTGCGGCGAGAACGGTAAGACCTGGCGGTTCGCGCGCGTCGACTGAGCACGGTGGTCCGCACCGTAGGCCGGATGCGGTCAGCCTTTCGGGACCTCGATGTTCACAGGCTCGCCCCACGCCGTGAACTGCTGCATCGTGGTGGTCTCGATACCGCCGAACGACCCCGTCTCTTGAATGGCGACGACGCGGTGTCCCTCGCCGAGCCACACGGTCATGTCTTTCACCGCTACACCGGATGCCGAGAAGGAGCCGTCCGCACGTACCCGCCACGCGCGCACCTCTGTGCCGTCGGGCAGCGAGACGGTGTCTTGATCGGATTGCACCGTCCAACCGGGAGCGGCCGCGAGCAGCGCCGCGGCGGCCGAGGGATCGGCGAACGCGCGGTACGTCTGACCGATCGTGGCGGCGATGACCGCGCGGTAATCGCCGCTCGTCGGGTCGGCGCGCACCCAGGTGCCGTCGAAGCTCACCCACGCGTCGGCGGGCGTGAGCACGAAGTCCTGCGTGCCTTCGGAGCCGGTGACCGATCCCGCGGTCGCGGGTGCGTCACCGAAGACGAAATCGGCCTCGCCCGTCAGATCGGCCGACTGCAGATGCAGGTGGCCGCTGCCCGCGGCGCGGGAGTATGCGACCACGCACCCCGACAGCGCGTCACCGGTGACCGTCGCGTCCGCGATGAGATCGACGTCGTCGCACTCACGCGGTGACGAGACCGCGGGAACACCGCCGGGCGTCTGCGACGCGATCGCGGTGGGCGTGGCGGAGGCAGCTCCGGGGTCGCCGATCGGCGCGCACGCAGCGAGCAGCAGAAGGCCGACCGAGGCGAGAGCGAGCCCGAGGGCCGTCGTCGACGTTCGTCTCATGGCATCCACTTTAGGAAGACAGCGGCCGGGCGGACCACCGCACGGCCCACCCCGCCCCGGGCCGTGAAACGCTGGATCCGAAGGAGGGATCGCCATGACCGACCCCACACCCGCCGACCGGCTGCGCGCGGCCCTCGAGCACTCCGACGCCTCGGCCCGGCTGCAGGCGGCACTCGCCGCGGGGACACGCCCCGACGATCGCTACATCGACGTGCTCGTGGCGCGGTGCGCGGTCGAGACCGACTTCTTCGTACGCGACATGCTGACCTGGGCGCTCACGCGTCACGACCCCGCGCGCACGGTTCCGGCGCTGCTTCCCGAGGTGGGGTCCGAGATCCCTCAGGCGCGGAGCCAGGCCCTGCACACGCTGTCGAAGATCGGCGACCCGATCGCCTACACGGCGATCACGCGGGCGGTGCTGCGCGACAGACACCCCGAGGTGGCCCGGGCGGCCTGGCGGACGGCATCCGGTCTCGTTCCCGACGACCAGCGCGAAAGCCTCGCCGACGAGCTGTCGACGCAGTTCGGCCGGGGCGATCACGACACGCAGCGCAGCCTCAGCCGGGCGTTCGCCGCGATCGGCTGGCGCGCCGAGCCCACCGTCGAACGCGCGGCGGCCTCGCCGTACGACGTCGTCAGCGCGCACGCGCGGGCCACCGCGATCATCATGGACGACCCGGATGCCGACTTCGCCGCCGCCGCGGTCGAGGCGCGGCGCCTCGTGGCCCAGCGCGCGCTGCCCGCGGAGGACTGAACTCGGCTCAGTGGTAGTGCGTGACCCAGGCCCACAGCGGGGGTCGACGGCGTCGCGCCGACGTCTCCCGCGCCTGTTTCACGGCGCGGAGCGCGGTGACCGGCTCGGCATCGGCGGTGACGGCGGCCACGGCGGTGGAGTCCGCCGAGACCGCGGCGACGGCCGGTGAATCCTCTGGCACGGGCCCGCTCCGCAGCTCGCGCGCGAGATCGGCCACCTCGCCGGCGGTCGGACGGCCCGCGGGATTCGGGTCGGTCATGGCCGTGAGCAGCACCTCCCAGCCGTAGCCGAAGCCCTGCGGCACCTCGGGGTCGTAGTCCAGGGGGCCGAGCACGAGCTCCTGCATCGCACCGCCGCTCAACGGACCCTCGGCCGTGAGCATCTCCTGCGCCAACAAGCCCAGGGCGTAGATGTCGGATGCCGGGGTCGCGGGCTCTCCGTGCAGTCGCTCGGGCGGGAGGTATTCGGCATCCGGATGCGTCTGCGCGGTGGCGGGCCGGGCGCCGAGAACCTGGGTCACGCCGAAGTCCGCGAGGACGGCGGTGAAGGGGCGGGGCGCGGCGCGCTCGGGGCGCAACAGCACGTTCGAGGACTCGAGGTGCTGGTGGACGATACCGACCTCGTGGATCGCGGCGAGGCCCTCGGCCACATCTTGGAGCAGTCCCGCGGCGACGTCGGGAGCCAGCGCGCCGTGGTCGTCGAGATGCTGGCGCAGGGTCGGACCCGGGATGAGCTCCATGACCAGGTAGCCATGCCCCTCGCGCGTGAGGTGCGCGTCGTACAGCGTCACGAGCGACGGGTGATCGAGGGCGGTGAGGATGCGCGCGGCCGCGAGTCGCCGGCGGGGATGAGCGACCTCGTCGGGGTCGAGAGGAAAGGCCTTCACCGCCACATCGCGCGCGAGCACGTCGTCGCGCGCCCGGTACACGGTGCCCTCGCGGTCGGAGCCGAGGGGCTCGATCAGCCGGTAACGCCCCGCGAAGGCGCCCTCGAGCGACGGGAGCGTCGCGTCGGGGGTGCCCATCGGATCCTCGTCGAGGGGCCGGTCGCCGTGCGGGTGGAGCTCGGACAGGGTCGTCACACCAGGGT
>JAKOMY010000019.1 GCA_022702225.1 Microbacteriaceae bacterium
CGCCGGCGTCAACCTCGGCGACCACCACAAGAAGGTGCTGTGGCGCGCCACGATCGTCTCACTGGTGATGCTCGCCGTGGGCGTTCTCGTGGGCGCGGTGCCGCTGCTGCGCTGACGCGACCTCGAAGGAACATGACCCCGGATGCCATGGCATCCGGGGTCATGTCGTTCACCGTCCCGATGCCGGGAGCAGGGCTCGGCGCACGGCCTCGAACACCTCGGGATGCGCGCCGTCTCGGACGAACAGCGGGACGCGGTCGAGAGGGGCGTCGACCTCGACCTCTCCCCCGCCGGGGTGCACGTCTCCGGTCCACAGGTCGGTCCAGTCCGCGCCCTCCGGCAGCAGGATACGGCGGGTGCGCGCGCCGGAATCGAGGACCGGGGCCACGAGCAGGTCGGGGCCGAGCAGGTACTGATCCTTCACATGCCACGAGCGCTCGTCGACGGGGAACTCGTGGAACAGCCCGCGCAGCACGGGCTGCCCGTCGCGGTGCGCATCGCGCATCACCTCTCGCAGGTAGGGCCGCAACGCCTCCCGCGCGAACAGGTACCGCTCCAGGATCGGCGTGACCTGGTCGCCGAAGCTCCAGACCTCGTTGGGCCCGCCGCTCGGTGAGCGCCGCGAGCCGTCAGCGGCGTGCACGGGGGTCGTCGGCAGGCGGTCGCCGTGCAGGCGCATCACCGGGCTGAACGCGCCGAATTGGAACCAGCGCACCAGGAGCTCGCGGAACCCCTCGTCGTCGGGGTCGCCGTGGTGGAAGCCGCCGATGTCGGTGGTGAACCACGGGATACCCGCCACCCCCATGTGGATGCCGGCGGTGATCTGCGCCCGCAGGGCCGCGAAGGTCGAGGCGATGTCGCCCGACCACACCAGGGCGCCGTAGCGCTGAGACCCCGCCCAGGCGGCGCGCAGGAGGTTCACGACCTCGGTCTCGCCGTCTCCCCACTGCCCCTCGGCGAAAGCGCGAGCGTAGTGCTGGGGGTAGAGATTTCCCACCTGCGGCACCGGACCGGCGTGATACCGGTAGTTGTCGTAGTCGTAGAGACCGAACTCGGGCTCCGCTTCGTCGAGCCAGAAGGTGCGGATGCCGTGGCGCGCATAGTTGTCGCGGCATTTCTGCCAGACGAAGTCGCGGGCGCGGGGGTTGGTGGCGTCGAGGAACGCGCTCGGCCCCTCGAACGACATCTGCACGTCGAGCCCGCGCTCGGCGCGCACGAGCAGGTTCTCTTTCTTCATGAGCGCGTAGTTCTCACTCTCGAGCGACACCTGCGGCCACACCGAGACCATGAGCTCGACGCCGAGCTCGTCGAGCTCGCGCACCATCGCCGCCGGATCCGGCCAGAACTCCTGCTCGAAGCGGAAGTCCCCCATCCTCGGCCAGTGGAAGAAGTCCGCGACGATGACGTCGAGGGGAAGACCGCGGCGCGTATGCTCGCGCGCCACCGACAGCAGCTCCTCCTGCGAGGAGTACCGGAGCTTGCACTGCCAGAACCCCAGCCCGCGCTCCGGCATCATCGGCGCGTGCCCCGTGGCATCCGCGTAGGCCCGGGCGATCTCGCGCGGGGTCTGGCCGGCGGTCACCCAGTAGTCGAGCTGCTCGGTCGACTCGGCCTCCCACCGGGTGCCGTTGGTCGCGAACGTCGCGCGCCCGATCGCGGGGTTGTGCCACAGGAAGCCGTAGCCACGACTCGACATGACGAACGGCACGCTCGACTGCGAGTTGCGGTGGGCGAGCTCGAGGGAGCTGCCCTTCAGATCCAGCACGTCCTGCTGGTACTGCCCCATGCCGTACAGGTGCTCGTCCGCGGCGGTGTCGAACGACGCCGTCAGCCTGACGTCGCCTCCCGCGATGGGGCGATGCTCGCGCGCGACGAGCGCCAGCGAGCCTCCCGCATCCCTCTCGGCGAAGAGCAGGCGCCCCGAGGCGTCGAAGAAGGCGAGGTGGCAGAAGTTGCGGTGGTATCCGGTCTGCAGCTGGATGCCGCTGCGCGAGGTCGCGACCACGCGCAGCCGCCCGTTGCTCAGCGTCGCCCGTTCCCCCTCGATCTCGATCGTCGCGGACACGGGATCGGCGGCCAGGAGCGCCCAGTCGTGATCCAGCACGTCATGCATGAGACGCGCGCGCACGCGCACGCTGTCTCGCCCCCACGGCTCGACCACCACGGTCTCGCCATCGCCCCGCCACACGAGGCGGTCGCCCTCGATGGAGAAGTGATCGGTGACGGTGCTCACGCCCGCGCCTCGATACCCTCGGCCTTCTCGGCTCGGCGCCGCTCCACGTGATCGTGGGCGAAGACGAGGTACACGCTCGCGGTCCAGGTGTAGGCCCGATCGCGCAGCCCCTCACCGGTGAGGGCGTCGAAGTTCTCGGCGAACCCGGACCGCTCGCACAGGGCCCGGAACCTCTCGCTGATCGTGTCGGCGAGGCCGATCCGGCCCCCGCGGCGGAGCCCCTCCTCGATCAGCATCGTCGAGGGGGCCCAGATGGGGCCCCTCCAGTAGCCGTCGCTCTCGTACTCCGCGGTGTCGACGAGCTGGGTCGCCGGCCCCCATTCGGTGAGATGCGCCTCGATTCCGGAGGCCAGGGCGTCGACGACGTCGCCCGGAAGACGCGGGGAGGCCAGCACGGGCAGCAAGGTGAGCAGGCTGGTGCGCTTGCTGCGGGTGCGGCTCAGGGCGCCGACGGCGAAGAAGCCGTCCTCGTCGCGCAGCTCGGCCAGCAGCGCCCGCTCGACCCGGTCGCGCTCGTCGCGCCAGTGGGCGCCCTCGTCGAGCCCGAGCTCGTCGGCGAGATCTGCCACGACGTCGAGCTGGACCGCGAGAAAAGCGGCGAGGTCGGGCGCCTCGACGACACGGTCGTGGTCGAAGGCGGTGGAGTTGTCCCAGCCGCTGTCGTTGCCGTGCTGGTAGTAGGGCAGCGAGCGACCCGGCGCCGTCCGGGAGTCCAGCCAGAACCGCGACCAGCGCGCGAGCCGCGCGTACACCGCTTCGAGCTCCGCCCGGTCGAGGGGACGGGGCAGCCGCTCACGGAGCCGCGTCAGCGCCCACCCGTGGATCGGGGGCTTGACGAAGTTGTAGAGCACCTCGGAGTGGGTGATCGAGTCGGGCAGGGCACCCGCGGCATCCTGGTGGTCGAACGGGGCGTGGAACTGGTCGAGGGCGAGCTCCGGCGCACCGGGCGCGAGGGCCAGGGCGTTGAAGGTGTGGTCCCAGCTCCAGACCTTGTCCATCCAGTGCTTCGACATGAGCACCGACTCGCGCGTGACGAAGCCGGCGGGGACGACGGTCGCCGACCACAGCACGTAGGCGGCGAGCGCCGCGGCGGGTGTGTCCTCGCTCCGCCAGCCCGCCACTGCCTCGAGATACTCCTCGAACTCCTCGACGACCCGCCGCTGCACCTCGGCGAAGGTCTCGAGAGAGGTGAACACCGGGGCCGCGCTCTCGATCTGCTCGATCGCGACCTCCCAACCGGCCACGCCGCCCACGGTGATCGAGCGGGCGTTCTGCCCGAGGGCTTCCTCCCCCTCTGCCGCCGCGGTCCCCGACAGCACGGTCACCCGGTAGCGCCTGCCCGTCTCGTACGAGGTGAAGACCCACGATCGGTCGCGGGGCTCTCGGAAGAAGTACGAGCCGCTGAAGGGGGTGAGCTCCTCTGCCGCGTCCGCCAGGACGAGGTCGACCCCCGTACCCGCCAGCCGCACCACGTCGTTCGACTCGAACACCGCCGAGGCCACGACCTCGCCCTCGACCAGCCACGACAGAGCCGAGGGGTCTGCCACGGTCTCGGCATCCACGAAGGAACCGTCCCGGCTCAGCGTCAGACGCAGCACCGCGTGCATGCCGGTGAGGTGGGAGACCAGATGGATGTCGCGCACGCGGCGGTGCAGCCCGATCACGGGAGACAGGTTCATCCACGAACCGCGACGGCTGAAGGGGATTTCGCGCACGTCGAACGACGGCAGAGAAGAGAGGGACACGAGAGGCCTTTCAGGGGTCAGTCTTTGACCGCGCCGGCGGTCACACCGGCCGCCACGTAGCGCTGGGCGAGGATCAGCAGGACGGCGGCGGGAATGGATGCCACGACGGCGGTCGCCATGATGGCGTTCCACTCCTGGTTGTTGTTGCCGATGTACCGGTAGATGCCGATCGTGATCGGCTGGAGCTTGCCGCCGCTGTTCAGCGTCGAGGCGAAGATGAAGTCGGACCACGACCACAGGAACGCGAACAGCGAGACCGTGACGATCGAGTTGCGGCTGACCGGGAGGACGATCGACCGGAACGTGCGCCAGGTGCCCGCCCCGTCGATGCGGGCGGCGGCGAGGAGCTCATCGGGGATACCGCGCATGAAGGCGGTGAAGATCAGCACCCCGAAGGGCACCGCCAGGGTGGAGTCGGCGAGGATCAGCCCGGGCACCGTGTTGAGGATCCCGGCATTGAGGTAGATGCCGTAGAACCCCATCGCCATGATGATCCCGGGGATCATCTGCGCGATGAGCAACGCGAAGCTGAGCACGTTGCCTCCCCGGGGACGGAGCTTGGCCAGGGCGTAGGCCGCCGGCGCCGACAGCACCAGCGTCAGCACCACGGTGCCGACACCGATCACGAAGCTGGTGCCGAGGTAGGGCAACTGGTCGGAGAGCACCCTCTGGTATCCCTCGAAGGTAGGGGCGAGGGGGAACAGATCCGGCGGCGACTTGCGCATATCGCCCTGGGGGGTGAGCGAGACGTTGATCATCCAGTAGATCGGGAACAGCATGATCCCGGTCAGGATCACACCCACGAGGGTGATCCACCACGGTCGACGCTTCATCAGACCTCCAGACGGCGCTGGGCGCGGATGTAGATCAGCCCGAAGACCAGGGCGATCACGATGAGAAGGTTGCCGACGGCCGCCGCGGGGCTGAGGTCGGGCAGGGCCGACCCGAAGCCGAGCCGGTACGACCAGATCGCGAAGGTGGTGGAGCTGGAGCCCGGGCCCCCTCGCGTCATGATCCAGATGATGTCGAACACCTTGAGCGTGTAGACCAGCCCCAGCAGGATCGTGATCGCCGAGACGGGGCGCAGCAGCGGGAAGGTGATGCGCCAGAACTTCTGCCACGCGTTCGCCCCGTCGATGGATGCCGCTTCGTAGATGTCGGTCGAGATGTTCTGCAGGCCGCTGTAGAGGATGACGAGGTTGAACGGCACCCCGATCCAGATGTTCGCGATCAGCACGGACACCAGTGCCCACTGCGGGGAGGTGAGCCAGTTCACCGGATCGATGCCCACCGCGCCGAGCGCGGCATTGACCACTCCGGAGTCCGAGTTGAGCATCCACGACCACGCGGAGGCCGAGACCAGCAGCGGCAGCAGCCACGGCACGAGGAACAGCGCGCGCAGCGTGGCCGACAGCGGGAAACGTTGGAAGAAGAACACGGCCAGCGCCATGCCGATCGTGTACTGGAACGCGATGGAGACGAGCGTGAAGGTGGCCGTGTTCGCCAGCGCGGGCCAGAACGTGGCGTCTTGGAAGACGGCGACGTAGTTGGCGAACCAGACGAAGGGGGCGTTGCCGTCGATGAACGAGCGGACGGTGTAGTCGCGCAGGCTCAGGTCGAGGTTGCGATAGAGCGGATAGGCGTAGAAGACGACCAGATAGATGACGACGGGGGCGAGGAACGCCCACGCCGTCCACTGGCCCCGGCGCCGCGGGCGGCCGCCGGGGGTGGGGAGGACGGCGGACCGCGCCGCCGCCCTCCCGGCGTCGCCGGTGCCCGTCGAGGCAGTGATCTGCGTCGCGGTCATGTCGGCGTACCCCTTTCGATGGATGGGATTACTTGGACGAGGCGGCCTGCTGGGCGGCCTTCAGGGCGTCCTGCGGCGACTGCGCGCCGGTGAGGGAGTTCTGCACCGCGGTCCAGAGCTGCTCGGAGATGATCGGGTACTTCACACCGAGGTTGTCTCCGGTGCGGGCCTTGGCCGCGCCGACGGCTTCGACCCAGGGCTCGAGCGAGGGGTCCTTCGCCAGCTGCTCCTTCTGCGCCTCGGGCGTGGCCGCGATGTAGTTGAGCGTGTTGTCGGTGCCGACCACGTTCGCCGTGCTGGTGAGGCACTCGACGATCTTGGCCGAGGTGGCGTAACGGGCCGAGTCCTTCTGGACAGGCAGGGTGAGGAACTCACCGCCGGTGGGAGCGGGGGCTGCGCCGCCCTTGGCCGACGGGATCGGGATGACCTGGTAACCGGCCTTCGCCGCTCCCGCCTTCTGCCAGGTGCCGTTCTCGGCGAAGCCGAAGTCACCGGTCTCGAATTCCTGCCAGCTGGTGGTCTGGGTGTTGTTGATGACCGAGTTCGGCGCCCAGCCCTTCTTGACCCAGTCGGTCCACAGCTGCACGGCGGAGACCGCTTGCGAGGAGTCGAGCTGCGTCAGGTCCGCACCCGCACCCCAGAACCACGGCAGGAACTGGAAACTGCCCTCTTCCGTGCCGATACCCGAGAAGGTGATGCCCTTCTTGCCGGATGCCACGACCTTCTCGATCGCGCTGTTGAGGCTCGACCAATCCTTGATGGAGGAGGGATCGACGCCGGCGGCGCTGAGGACGGTGGGGTTGTAGTACAGGGCGAGGGTGTTCGCCCCGATCGGGACGCCGTAGGTCTTCCCGTCGATGACCGACGCACCGAGGATGTTCTCGGCGACGTCGCCGACCTGCAGTCCGTTCTCGTCGGTTGCGGTGACGATGCCCGCCTCGACCAGCGTCGAGACCGCGGGGTTGTCGATGAGGAGGATGTCCGGAGAGTCGCCCTGCTGGCCGGCGAGAAGCGCCTTGCTGGTCAGATCGCTCGTGTCGAAGCCGGTGCGCTCGACGGTGACTCCTGCGTCGGCCGCGCACTTGTCGATGACCTTGGCCCAGTCCGAGGTGGCGTCGTACTGCGGGTACGGGTCCCAGAAGGTATAGCTGCCGCCGGAGTCTCCGGATCCGCCGGAGCCTCCGCCGGAGCAACCGGCCAGGACACCGACGGCGACGGCGCCGATGGCGAGCGCTCCGAGAGCGCGGGTACGGGTGATTGTCGTGCTCACTTGCGATTTCCTCTCTGAAATGTGACTACGTTGTCGTTCAAGCGACGCGTTGAACCGGTTCGACGAGGGACCGACGGAACGGGGCGCGTCTTCCGCCCCGTCAGGCGGTGCTCCCCCGGTCGGTCAGCTCGGGCTCGATGAACCCGACGACGGGGGGCCCGTAGTCGGGGTCGGCGATGCGCCGGACCAGGTGCTGGACCGCCTTGCGTCCCAGACCGTCGGGGGAGGTCTCGACTGCCGTGTACGGCAGCAGGAAGGTGCGCCCGAAGTCTCTCGAGTAGAGGCTGACGACGGACAGGTCTCGGGGAACCACGGTGCCGCGCTCGCGCAGCACCCCGGGGAGCGCGGCGATCGAGGCATCGTTGTGCACGATGAGCGCCGTGGCGTCGGTTCGGGTGTCGAGGATCGCGTTGAGACTGCGCTCGATCGCGGGCTGCTGCGACTCGCCGTAGTGGGCATGGATGCGGATCCCGTAGCGCGCGGCCCGCTCGAGGGCGGCATCGCGGAACCGCCATGCGTAGGCGCCACCGCGCTCGAAGACGTGCCGTGGGGGCGAGACGAGCACGATGTCGTGATGGCCGAGCCCGTAGAGGTGATCGACGGTGAGGCGCGCGGCCTCGCCGAAGTCGAGGTCGAAGACGTCGAGCCCCTCCGTGTCGCGCGGCAGACCGACGAGCGCGCCGGGCTGGCGCGCCTGGCGGAGCGCGTCGAGGCGAGGATCGTCGTGCGTGACGTCGAGGAGCACGACGCCGTCGACCATGTTCGACGACGTGATGCGACGGATCGCCCCCGGACCGTCGCCATCGGTGACCATGAGGATGTCGTATCCGAGCTCGCGCGCCGCATCGGACACCGCCAGGATGTACTGCAGCATGGCCGGCGGGAACTCGTCCTCGTGGAATTGCAGCAGCAGCCCGAGGACCATGGTCTGCGAGGTGGCGAGAGCTCGCGCCCCCGCGTTCACGGTGAAGCCGAGCTCGGAGATGGCGGCATCGATGCGCTCCCGCGTCTCGCGCGAGATGGGACGGTTGCCCGAGAGCGCGTACGAGACCGTGCTGCGTGAGACGCCCGCAGCTTTGGCCACGTCACCGATGGTGGTCATCTCTGCACCCCCTTCATCATCGAACCGGTTCGACTAGTGTAGCGCCGTAATCGGACCACAGCAAACAGTTTTGCAGTCGAACGCGGGGTATTTCACCCGCCTTCAGGTCACCGCTGCGGGTGCCCGCGCACGACGCGAGGACGCCCCGGGGCTCGGGTCCCCGGGGCGTCCTGCGATCGAGCCGTCAGCTGCTCGCACGTTCCCTTCGGCGGGCGATGAGCGCGGCACCCGCGGCGAGAGCCGCAGCCCCGACGAGCAGACCACCGAAGCCGGCGAAGGTGGAGCCCGTCATGGCGAGCGATCCGGAGGCCGAGACGCCGGCGCCCGAGGGCGCCGCTCCCACCGACGACGCCCCGCCACCGGTCCCACCGGAGCCGGTACCACCCGTTCCGCCCCCGCCCGAGCCGCCGGCGCTCGCGGCGGTCACCGCGAGAGACGTGGTCGCCGAGCGCTGCGAGATCGCCCCCGTCGCGATGAGCCGGTGGTCGCCGACGGGCGCCGATACGGGCACCGTCAAGGTCGCCGACACGGCACCCGCGGCATCCGCCGACGCCTCACCGAGCACGATCGGGTCGGAGTGCAGGACGAACTCGACCTTCTCTCCCGGGGTGAAGCCCGTGCCCGACGCGGTCACCGTCGCTCCCTGAGCGACCGAGGAGGCCCCCGCCGAGAGGGTCGGGGCCGAAGACGTATCGGGGTGGAGGGCCGTGAACGTCATCCGATCGAGGTTCGGCGCCCACTGGGAGCGCAGCCCCAGGGTCGGGTACCGCTCGGAGATGTAGGTGACGCCGTTGAAGTCCGGCTGCTCCTCCGATGCGAAGCGGATCGAGTTCTCCCCGGCCTGCAACTGCACCTCGACCGTCAGATCCCAGAACTGGTTGGCGTTGTAGCTCTGCGGGAACAGCACCTTCTGCACCGGGCCGCCGTTGACGGTGATGTCGGCGCGACGGGCCACGGGATCGGGGTTGTAGTGCGAGGACGGCGACTGCTCCTCGTTCGAGTAGCGCAGGGTCATCGCGTAGGTCCCCGCCTGGGCGACCGTCACCTTCTGGGTGAGGGTGTTGCCGTTGCCGGGGGCGCCGCCGATGCCGACGACCGCCTTGCCACCGCTGGCGAGCGAGAGGTCCTGAACCTTCGCCGAGCCCGCGAGGGTTCCGGCCTCCGCCTCGATGGTCTGCGAGGCCAGCTCGTTCTTCGAGGCCCGCACCGCCACGCGGTCCAGGGCGAGGGTCCCGGACGACCCGACGACCTCCACCTTGTTGATACCGCCGACGAGGAAGGCCGGGATCACCGCGGTGTCGGACACCGTACCGAGGTCCACACCGTTGACGCGCAGGGTCGCGGTGCCGCCTCCGAGGGTCTTCACCTCGAGGGACTTCTCGGAGTCGTCGGCGTTGTAGACCCAGAACGTGACCGATTCGCCGCTCGCGACGGGCACGTACCCCGATCCCGAGACGCCCGCCTTGTCGTACGCGGCCGCGGCGCCGTGCAGGACGGCGTTCTCGGCCTCGTAGATGGGCGTGTACCCGGGGTTGGGCTGGGTCAGGTCGATCTTGTCGATGATCGCCGTACCGACGGTCTGCTTGGTCCCGTCGAGACTCTTCGCCGCGATGGTGATGGTGTTCTTGCCTGCCTGCAGGTCGACCGTCGTGTCACTGTGATTCCAGACGACCCACTTGTATCCGAGCTCCGCGTAGATCTCCTGTTCGGCGCCGCCGTTCACGGTCACGAACATGTTCACCGGCCCCTGCGCGAGGTTGAGCTGGTCCTTGTTGTACGCGCTGGCGAGAACACTGAGGTCGTAGGAGCCGGCGGCGGGCACGTCGACGTCGAAGGAGATCTGCAGGTTCGATCCGCCGCGGATCCCCCCGACGTCCTTCGTCCCCGAGGTGTAGAAGCCGCCCACGTTGCTCGGCGTGCCTTCGGGACCGTTGATCTCGGGGGTTGCTCCGCTGAAGCGGGCGTCCTCCGCCTCGTAGACGCCGCGCCACGACACCGGCGACTGCGCCGGGCTCGAGGCGTTCTGGCCCGGGGTGACGATGATCTCGTACGCCGAGTCGGTGCCCAGCTGCGGGAGGCCGCCCTGACCGAACCGGAGGCCGAGCGAGCCGTTCGTCACGGGGGCGTCGAACTCGGCGACCGTCTGCGGCTCGCCCGAGTCGCCGATCTGACCGGTCCAGCGGATGTCGCGCACCTGGACGTGAGCGGTCCCCGACAGGTAGTCGGGCAGACGGTCGAAGTAGACGTTCTGATCGCCGGAGCTGCCGCCGAGGAGGGCATGCACCTTCTTGTCGGCGTCGTCCACGGTGGCCACCCCCTGCAGCGTGTAGCTCTCTCCGGGACGCGGCGGGTGCACGGTGACCGTGTCGCCGGTCATGTTGCCGTAGGCGTTGAGCAACCACCACTGGCCGTTGCCGCGGTTGGACTGGACGGCCGAGTCGCTGAGGTTGCCGTCGATGTTCCAATAGGCGATGTCCGCGTCGATCTTGGAGTCCTCGATCGCGGAGATCCACTGGATCATCTGCGCGGGAACCGACGTGTGGTAGTTGAACGCGTACTCGTTGACGTTGATCGGCAGGTGCTGACCGGCCCACTTCGTGCCGGCGAACAGCTCGTCTTCCCATCCGCGGTACTTCGCGACGGAGTCGCGGATCGTGGCGGGGTTGCTCAGCTCGTGCCAGGTGAACGCCTGCGGAACCGTGTCGTTGGCGATCGCGTGCTGCAGGAACCCGTAGTCCTGGTCGAACAGCACACTCGTGTTCGGCCCACCGATGCGCGCATCGGGCATCTTGCTCTTGATGAGCCGATAGGCGCGATCCCACGCGCTGAAGAAGCGGTCGGGGTTGTCGAGCCAGCTCTGGCCCCAGAACGACTGAGCGCCGTTGCCGTACATATTTCCCTCGGGCTCGTTGAAGGGCACGAAGACGATGCGCTTGCGGTACTGCTCGGGCAGTTGCAGCACCTGGTCGACCTGCGCGCCGATCGAATCGAGGTACCAGGCCTCCTTCGCTGCGCCGTCGTCGCCGGGCACCTCGTACGGGAAGCCGCGGTTGATGTCGGTCATGTAGATGTAGACGTCACCGTTGGAGGAGTCGGCGAGCGGCTTGACCACCTCGAGCGCGTCGGCGCCGGGGTGCTGGGGGCCGTCCTGGGCCTTGGTGGAGACGGTGCGCAGCTGGATGCCGTCGATGAGGTTGTTCGAGGGCAGACCGGGACCATACAGGCCGTAGAGCGTTCCCGACGCGCCGCCCATGAATGCGCCGGTGCGATCCCCGACGTCGATCGAGAACTCGTCGGGCGTCGTGACCCGGACGGTGGCCGTGACCGCGGTGTCGGTCCCGTCCACCGTGCCGGTGACGACGAAGACGCCGCGCTGAGCGTAGGAGGATGCCGGGACCTGGGCCCAGGTGACGGGAGCGAGCCGCTGCTGACCGTCGTCGAACTCGGCCTTCACCCCGGGAAGGTCGGGGGCTTTACCCACGTCGGTCTGCACGTCGACGCTCGTCTGCAGCACCTTGGTGGGCTTCGGTGCCGCGGTGCTGGCGAGCGCGCGTACCTGGGCCGCCGAGAGAGCGGTGTCGTAGACCTGGAAGTCGTCGATCGCCCCGGCGAAGAAGGGGTGGACCCCGGTCCAGAAGGGCTGACCGATGAAGCCCGAGTCGGGCGAAGACGCGTCGAAGAGAGCGGTCGACACATCGGCTCCGACCCGGGTGCGGCTGACCTCGAGGCCGTCGAGGTAGTACACCAGCGCCTCGGAGTCGATGGTCGTGGTCACCAGGTGCCACTCGCCGGACGGCAGGGCCGTCGATCCGGAAGCTCCCACCTCGCCCTGAGCAGTGGGTTTGATGCTCGAGCGCGCCTTGTCGTCGCCCTGGAAGCGAGGGGTGTAGAAGGCGGCGTTGTCCTTGTCTTTGCCGAGCGTGTACAGCCACTGGAAGGCGTCACCGCCATCCCACTTGACCCACGTCGAGATCGTGGTCGAGCTGAGCCCCTGGAAGAGTCCCGAGGGAACCGTGATGAACGGCGCCGTGCTCGATCCGGCTGCGCCGCCGGAGAGATGCAAAGCCTTGCCTCCCGCCGGACCGTCGACCAGCTGCGCCGAGCCCGGGTTGGTCAGCACGCCGTCGCGTCCCTTGCCCGATTCGTCCTTCACGGTCGAGGAGACGGCTGTCTCTGCGTCGAAGTCGTAGTCGAGGATGACATGGCTGCCGGAATCGGTGGCGGGTGCCGCCTGAGCGACCTGGGGGTGGGCGGGGGAACCGATGGCAAGGGCGGCGACGGCCAGCCCTGCCGTGACGGTCGCGATGGGCGCGCGTACGGCACGCCGTCGAGTCGGCCTCATGGAAACTCTTCTCTCGTCGTCGAGGGGATCACCGTTTCATCTGTCGAACCGGTTCGACACACACGGTAGATCGGTATCGCCACACGGTCAAGAGGGGATTCGCCGCTGTCGTAGCCGTCGCCCGCGACGGGTGCTCTCGGACCGCACTCCCGCACGCGCCGCCCGGCGTCAGCGAAACACGACAAGGGGCCCGGATGCCGCGGCATCCGGACCCCTTTTCGTCGTCCCTCTCGGGCGCTTACGACACCGTGCGCCGCGGTCGACGCATCGCCCAGACCGACGCTCCCC
Organism: Microbacteriaceae bacterium; assembly: GCA_022702225.1. Classification (GTDB taxonomy): domain Bacteria; phylum Actinomycetota; class Actinomycetes; order Actinomycetales; family Microbacteriaceae; genus Microbacterium. Next base: position 12,788 of record JAKOMY010000019.1, read on the forward strand.
CGACCAGGAGGAAGACCGCGAGCAGCGATGCGCCCAACGGACCCTGCGCGCCGGTCGCGGCGAGCTGACCCCGCGGGACGACCGTGATCGGCACTCGCTGGATCACCGAGCCGTCCGCCGCGAACACCACGATCGAGTGCGCGCCCGCCTCGAGGTCCGCGGGGATGCGAACGTCGAAGCTGACCCGGCCCGCCGCATCGGCGACGGGGATCCCGGCGATGCGGATCGGCGTGCTGCGCAGCTCGGCGGTGATCTGCTCACCGGCTCCGAGGCCCGTCACCGTGACCCGTACCGTGCCACCGCGCTCGACCGTCGACGCAGATACCGAGACCGAGGGGGCCGCCGGAGCCGTCGAGGGCGGTGTCGTCGGTGAGGCGGTCGGCTGGGCCGTGGGCGTACCGGTCGGAGGCGGCGTGGGAGACGGGCTCGCCGTGGGCGGGCCGCTCGGCGACGGGCTCGGCTCGGGGTTCGGCTCGGTGGGGACCTCCCGCGCAGCAACGCTGGTCAGCGTCGGCTTCACGGTCTGGAACAGCCCATCGGCACCGATCGGGACCCGGTCGATCGTCGTCTCGCGGTTGGTTCCACCCCCTCCGGGGATCGCGAAGCGGTGGTACGCGATGTACCACTCGTCGGTTCCCGGCACATTGATGATCGAGCTGTGCGCAGGTCCGAGGATCCCCTGCGAGGGGTCCTTCTGCAGCAGGATGCCGCGGTAGGTCCACGGTCCGTCGATGCTCGTCGACGTGGCGTAGCCGACGCGGTAGTCGGGCGACCCGGTGTCGTCGATCGAGTACGTCAGGTGGTAGGTGCCGTCCCGGAAGTTCATGAAGAGCCCCTCGCGGAAGTCGGGCAGGCCGCTGATCGGCTTGATCGTTCCCGCCTTGATGCTCTTCATGTCGTCGGACAGCTCTCCGTAGACCGGCCGGCCGTTGCCCCAGAACAGGTAGAACTTGCCCGTCTGGGGGTCCTTGAACGCCGCGGGGTCGATCGCCTGACCGCTGTTCACGCTCTCGGCGTTGGTGATCATCGGCCGCGACTCCGCGGTGAACGGTCCCTCGGGGCTGTCTGCCACGGCGACGCCGATCTCCTTGCGGTTGTCGGTGGGCTCGTGACCGCTGAAGTAGAAGTAGTACTTCCCGCCCTTCTCGATGATCGTCGGAGCCCACGCGTTGCCGGTGGCCCACGGGACATTGCCCGCGGCGCCGTCGAGGGTCAGGAACGGCTTGTCCGACCGCGTCCAGTCCACGAGGTTCTTGGACTTCCAGACGTAGAAGGTGTTGCCGCCCCAGCCAGGGGTACCGTCGGTCGTCGCGTAGATGTAGTACGTGTCACCGAACACCGCGATGTTCGGATCGGCGTACAGCCCCGGCAGGACCGGGCTCTTCATCTCGACGGCCGTCAGCGTCCACGCCGTGTCGGCCTGGCCGGACGTCTTGAGCGTGACCGTCACCGGCGAGCTGAGGTTGCGCAGCGTCCCCGACGCCGGGGTCGCGGTCGTTCCCGTCGCGGTGGCGAAGGTCGGGCGCAGCGTGGTCAGGTCGGTGCCGGGCTTGACCGGGAACGTCACCGTCCGGGTGTCGGCGTCGACCATCGGCGCGACCTTCAGCACGCTGGGGTCCTGAAGGCTCACCGCCCCGAGGATCGATCCGTTGCCCGACTGCGCGACGATCTCGTCGGCCGACAGCGCGCGGTTGTAGAGCGCGAACTCGCGCACCTGGCCGCGGAGCAGGTTGTCGGCGTTGTAGACCGACTTCCCGATGTAGTTGGCGAGGGTACGACCGCCGCCGATATCGCCGGGGCGCACCGTGACGTTGGTGTTCTCGGCGACCTGCTGGCCGTCGAGGTAGAGACGTGCCGTCGAGCCGCTGAGCGTGTAGGTCACGTTCACCCACCGGTCGCGCGGCAGAGCCGACGCCGATTGCGCGTTCTGCTCCCCCGACCAGTTGCCCGTCGTGAGCGCTCCGCGGAACTGGTTGTCGCCCGTTGCGAACAGATACCCGTTGCCGGTGCCGTCCTGAGCGGTGTTGCCGAACGCGTACAGGAAGTACGGGTTCTTCTGCGCCGCGTCGACGCGCATCTCCGCCTGGACCGTGATGTCGGTCGTCCCCGCCAGCACGTCGTCGGGGAGATCGACGTAGTCGTCGGTCCCGTCGAAGGTGAGGGCGGCGTCATCCCAGACGGCATTGCCCTTGATCTGCGCATCGCGCCCCGCACCGGAGCGGTCGTGCAGGGTCGAGCCGGAGCCGTCGGTGAAGTCGTAGCGCAGGAGCTCGCCCTTCTCGTTGGCCGCGAGCGGCTGCGGAAGGTTCGCACGGAGCGCCGTGAGCTCGGCCTGGGTGACGGGCATGACGGTGCCGTGCCGCGGGCTGCCGGGCAGACGGTACGACGCCGGGACCTGCCAGTCCGGGTTGGCGATGTCGGTGGTCGCGAGCGGGATGTAGCCGCGTCCGCCGTACTCGTCGACGAACAGGTAGTACTTGTCGCCATTGACGTCGCCGGGGTTCGACTTGAAGATGCTCGGCCCCTCGACGGCGCCGGTACCCGCGTTCTTGCCGATGCACGAGGTGACGGGCTTCCACTGGTCGAGCGGTGCCGTCAGCACCGACGAGCTCTCCTGGATGATGTCGCTGCAGCCGGTGGTGCCCGCGCCCTCATCCTTCGTGAAGCGCTGGTAGACCCCGTCGGCCTTGATGACGGTGGAGTCGATCCGCGACATACCGCCCTGCCAGACCTTGGTGTCGCTGAAGGTGACGAAGTCGCGGGTGGTGGCGTACAGCATGCTGTTGGCGACGTTCGAGGTGTGGTTCGGGTCGCTCTCGGGGTAGAGCTTCGATGCCCAGAAGACGACGTACTCACCCAGCGATTCATCCCAGTACGCCTCGGGCGCCCACGTGTTCCCCGCCGTGTCCGGCGAGACCTTGACGTGGCGCTGGGGGCTCCAGGTGATGAGGTCGTGCGACTCCCACACCTCGAGGTACTTCGACCCCGTGCGCTGCGCGCGATCCCAGTTTCCGTCGCGGCCGATCGAGAGGTCGGTGGCGATCAGGTAGAACGTGTCGCCCTCCGGAGAGCGGATGAGGAACGGATCGCGCAGGCCCTTCTCGCCGAACGTCGAGGTGAGCGTCGGCTGCCCGTTGTTGAGCTCGGTCCAGGACAGGGCGTTGTTTCCGTTGCTGGCGGCGAAGTAGATGTTCTCGCCCGCGACGGAGTTGCCCGTGAAGTACGCGAACGTGTAACCCTCGAACGGCCCGATCTGCGCCGCCTTACGGACGGTCGCGGAGAAGTCGCGAGTCTGGGTGACGGCGTTCTTCGTGACGGATGCCGTGAGCGTCACGGTCGTGTCGGCCGCGGGGCGCGTGACGACGCCGTCGGCGGTGACGATCTTCGCATCCGAGGTCGTCCAGGTGACCGGGAGCCCCTGCGACGACCCGGGGAGGGTGAGGTTGCCGCGGACGTCGTCGACGTTCGTCACCGTCAGTGCGCTGAGCGCAGACTGCACCGCCGTGCTGTCCTCGGGCGTCTTCACGAGGGCTTTGACCTCGGTGGCGGAGAGGGCGCGGTCGTAGATACGGAAGTCGCGGAGGCTTCCGGCCAGGCGCTTGTCGGGGGTGTAGGTGGAGCGACCGAGGTAGTTCGCGGTCGTGGCACCGCCGCCGATCATGCTCGGGAGCGTGGTGGTGTTGGTGTTCTCGGCGATCTGCACGCCGTCGATGTACATACGCGACGTCTTCGACCCCGCATCGAGCGTGTACGTCAGCGTCTTCCAGACGCCGCGCTCGAGGGCATCGGTGCTCTCGGCCTTCTGCTCGGTCTCCCAGTTACCCAGGGCGATTCCCGTGCGCGCCGGGTTGCCCGTGGCGAAGAGGTAGCCGTTGCCGTACCACTCCTTGGTATTGCCGAGGCCCCAGATGAAGTAGTTGCCGCTCTGCTCGGGCCGCACGATGACGTCGGTGCTGACCGTGATCGAATCGAGCCCCTCGAGGATGCCATCGGGCAGCTTGATGTCATCGTCGTCGCCGTCGAGACGGACGCCGTCGGCGCCCGTGAGCGTCGGCCCGCCCTCGAAGGCGGCGTCGCGTCCGTTGCCGGATGCGTCGTGGGCGACGGTGCCGGTGGTCTCGTCGAGGGGGTATGCCACCACGAGGCTCGCGTCGGCGGCGACCGCGCCGGCCATGGCGGGGACGGTGAGGGGTGCCGCGACCAGGGCGGCGATGACCGGGACGGCGAGCGTCCAACGGGAACGGCGGCGCGGGGTCGCCAATCGATCGTGAGGGGTCACGGGGGGTCCTCTCGGGGTGCGTCATTGCAGGAACCGTCGTCTTCGACGGCCCTTCGCATGTTAGCGCTCACACCACGCGATGACCAGCATGGTTACGTCAACAGCCTCACTCGCCGGCCGTGGGAGCGATGTCACGGCCTCGCGTTTCGCGGCCGAGACCTCCCTCTGGCCCATCGATCGCTCGAGCATCCGCGCCCGCGGGACGCGTCGGCGCGATCAGCGCGAGCGACGCGAGCCGGTGGGACGCACGGTCGGCGCCGAGTCGCGCACGATGAGTCGCGTGGGAAGGGGGGTGCTCTCGCTCACGGTGTCGGGGTCTTCGACGGCCAGCAGCACCTTCTGCATGAGGATCTCTCCGAGGGCCGCGAAGTCCTGCCGCACCGTCGTCAGGGACGGGTAGAGGAACGCCGCCTCCGGGACATCGTCGATGCCGACGACACCGACGTCCTCCGGCACGCGCAGCCCACGCTCGCGCAGAGCCGAGAGCACGCCGATCGCCATGTGGTCGTTGGCGACGAAGATGCCCTCGCCCGGGGCGATGTCGGCCTCACCGGCGATGCGGTATCCGCTCTCGGCCGACCAGTCCCCGTGCACGAGGTCCATCGACTCGCTGCGCGAGGACGCGAGCTCTTCGCGCCACCCGCGGATGCGCTCGACGGCGTCGGGGTTTCGAGCGGGGCCGGCGATGTGGCGGATCGGGCCGTAGCCCGCCTCGCGCAGGTGTCGTACCGCGCTCCGGGCCGCTCGGTACTGGTCGATGGCGACCAGGCGCGGGTGCGGCCGACTCGTCGTCGCCGACGCCACGACCGGGATGTCGAGGTCGAGGGCCTGCACGGATGCCAGCACCTCGGTGTCCACGACGATGAGCACGATGGCATCCACTCGCTGCTTCAAGAGCCCGTCGATGGCCGCTCTCACCGCCACGGCGTCGCCCTGCGGGGAGCTGATCGCGTCGACGTTGTACCGCGCGGCGCGGGCCGCGAAATTGAAGTTCATCGCGATCGACGAGGGGCCGTAGTCGACGCTGCCCGGGGTGACGAGGCCGATGGTGCGGGTCCGGCGCGTGACGAGGGCCCGGGCGGCCGGCGACGGGCTGTACCGCAGCTGCGCGATGGCCTGCTCGACTCGCGCGCGCGTGGCCGGGCGCACGTTCGGCATGTTGTTCAGGACGCGCGAGACCGTCTGATGCGAGACGCCCGCCAGGCGGGCCACATCGAAGATGTTCGCCGTACGCGCCGCTTTGTCGTCAGCCATGGACCGCCTCACCGGGACTCTCGTGCCCCGCCACGAGAGCCAGGAGGGCATCGGGGGTGAGATCGACGGCGGGGACGATCTGCGCGAGGACTCCGTCTCGCATGACCGCCACCAGGTGCGCCACACGCAGCACCTCGTCGAGCTCGGCCGAGATGTAGATGATTGAGAGCCCGTTGTCGGACAGCTCACCGACGAGCCGCTGGATCTCCGCCTTGGCGCCCACGTCGATGCCCCGCGTGGGCTCGTCCAGGACGATCACGCGGGGTGAGAGAGCGAGCAGGCGCGCGAGAAGCACTTTCTGCTGGTTGCCGCCCGACAGCGTCGAGACCGGGCGATCGATGTCGGCGGGGCGGATGTGCAGAGCCTCGACCCAGCTGGTGGCCAGTTCGCGGCGCCGCGCCGTGCTCATTCTCCGCAGCACTCCGCGCTGAGCCTGCAGCGCGAGGCTGATGTTGTCGAGGACGCTCAGGTCGCCGATGACGCCCTCGGTGCGACGGTTCTCGGACGAATAGGCGATACGGCGACTCATGGCCTCACGCGGCGAACGGAATCGCGCCGACACACCATCGACGAGCACCTCGCCCGATCCCGGCTGGTCCACGCCGGTCAGCGCCCGGGCCAGCTCGCTTCGGCCGGAACCGAGAAGACCCGCGACCCCGATCACCTCCCCCTCGGCGAGATCGAGATCGGCCTCGCGCAGTCGGGAGCCGGCACTCAGGCCGCGCGCGCTGACGACAGCGGGACCCTCGCTGTCATCGACGGTGCGCTGGCCGAGGGGCGCGAGAACGTCCGCGGCGGCACCGAGCATCTTCTCCACGAGATCGATGCGCAACAGCTCCCTCGTGGCGTACTCACCGACGAGGTGGCCCCCACGCAGGACCGTGACGCGGTCGCAGATCTCGTAGACCTGATCGAGGAAGTGCGAGACGAACACGACCGCGATGCCGGTGTCCTTCAGCTCGCGGATGACCCGGAAGAGCTCGGCGACCTCGTCGGCGTCGAGGCTCGAGGTCGGCTCGTCGAGGACGAGCACCTTGACGTCGACCGAGACCGCGCGAGCGATGGCGACGAGTTGCTGGATCGCCAGCGGATGCGACGACAGGATCGAGGCCGGATCCACCTCGACACCCAGAGACGCCAGGGCGGATGTGGCCCGACGACGCATCGCGGCGTGGTCGATCATGCCCCACTTGCGGGGCTCGCGGCCGAGGGAGATGTTCTCGGCCACCGTGAGATTGGGGAGGAGATCGATCTCCTGGTAGACCGTCGAGATGCCGGCCGCCTGCGCCTCGGCGGGGGACGACAGTCGCACGGGCGCGCCCTCGATGAGGATCTGGCCGCTGTCGAGGCGGAGGGCTCCGGTGATCGCCTTGATCAGCGTCGACTTGCCGGCACCGTTCTCGCCCATGAGCGAGTGGACCTCGCCGGCCTGCAGCCGGAAGTCGACGCCCGAGAGCGCCGACTCGACGCCGAAACGCACCGACGCCCCGCGCACCTCAAGAAGGGGCGGGGCGACGGCGGCGGGCATGGGGTCAATCATGCCCGCGTCGGGGCGAGAGCGCTAACACCGAGGCGGAGCGTGTTCCGCGCCGCCCCGGCCGGAAGTCAACGACTCAGGGCGGAGCGCGACACGATCACGCGCTGCACGACCACGAACAGCAGCAGCAGGGCGCCCACGGTGATGCGCGTCCAGGACTGTTCTGCTCCCGAGAAAGAGATGATCGTGCGGATCAGCCCGTAGACGAAGACGCCGATCATCGAGCCGAGGACGAACCCGCTGCCTCCGGTCAGCAGCGTGCCGCCGATGACCACCGCGGCGATGGTGTCCAGCTCGGTGCCCACGCCGTTCAGGGGGTAGCCGGCGCCCGAGTACGCGGTCAGGACGATACCGGCCAGGCCCGCGCACACACCGCTGATGACGTAGACCGACAGCTTGGCACGGACGACGGGAAGGCCCATCAGGCGAGCCGACTGCTCGTTGCCGCCGACCGCGTAGACCGTGCGTCCGAAACGCGTGTAGCGCAGGACGAACGCGGCGAGCGCGACGGTCAGCAGCGCGATGATGCCGGTCGGGGTGATGTACCAGCCCGCGAACGAGAAGCGCGTCGACTGCAGCCACAGCAGTCCTTCGTTGTCGACCTTGATCGATTCGAGGCTGACGACGAAGGCCAGGCCGCGAGCGAGGAACATCCCGATCAGCGACGCGATGAAGGGCTGCACGTCGAAGAACTGCACCAGCACGCCGATCAGCAGGCCGATCGCCGCGCCGATGAGCACCATCGCGGGGATGGCGACCGCGACCGGGACGCCGTCGCCGAGCATCTTCGCGCACAGGATGCCGGTGAACGCCATCACGGCTCCCACCGACAGATCGATGCCGCCGGTGAGGATGACGAAGGTCATGCCCACCGCGAGCACGAGCAGGTAGGCGTTGTCGAGCAGGATCGACGACATGATGCGGTTCAGCTGGAAGTTCGGGAAGTACCACATGGCCCCGGCGATCATCACGACGAGGATGACGACCGCGGCGAAGACGGGTACCCACGAGATGTGACGGCTGAGGAAGCGACGGTACGAGACCGCGGGCGACGACGTCGAGCGTCGTTCTTCGGTGAGAGTGGCCATCAGGACAGCACCTTTGCGTCAGGACGTCGGGTGATCGGACGGAGCGCGCTGCGCCCGGCCGTGTGGAAGTAGGCACGGAAGCGCTTCGACTGCAGCAGCACCACGATGAGCACCGCCGCGGCCATGAACACGGGGCTGACCGCGGGCGGAACACCGAGGAAGGTGATGGTGCTCTTCAGCGTCTGGATGGTGAAGACGCCCACGACGGTGCCGGCGAGGCTGAACTTTCCCCCCGCGAGCGAGGTACCGCCCAGAACGACCGCGAGGATGGCATCCAGTTCGATGTAGAGACCGGCGGCGTTGGCGTCGGCGGCCATGATGTTCGAGCTGTAGAGGATGCCCGCGATGCCCGCGAGGGCGCCGCTGGCGATGTAGGCCCCCCAGATGATGCCGCGCGAGCGGACACCCGCCAGGCGGCTGGCCTCGGGGTTGATACCGACCGCCTCGGTCAGCATGCCGAGGGCCGTTCGCCGTTCGAGGATGCCGACGACGATCACCGCGAAGATCGCGACGAAGAACGCGAAGGGGAGGCCCAGAACGTACCCGCCTGCGATGAACTTGTAGGGATCGCTGTTGATCGTGGTGATGAAGCCGCCCGTGATGAGCAGGGCGACCCCGCGTCCGGCGAGCATGAGCACCAGCGTCGCGATGATCGGCTGGATGCCGAGCACCGAGACGAGGAAGCCGTTCCAGACACCGAGGATCAGGGCGACGCCGACCGCTGCGGCGATCGCGGTGAAGACCACCCCGAGGTTGCCGGGGTCGGGCGAGGCCTCGATGACGGTGAGGGCGACGGCCCCCGAGACGGCCATGATCGCGCCGACCGAGAGGTCGATGCCGCGAGTGGCGATGACCAGGGTCATCCCGAGGGCGACGAGCATGAGGGGCGCGCTGTTGCGCAGGATGTCGATCAGCGACCCGTAGAACTGACCGTTCTGCACCGTGATGCTCAGGAAGGACGGCCGCGAGATCGTGTTGATGGCGATGAGCGCGAGCAGAGCCGCGATCGGCCACACGAGGCGGTGGGTGAGGAATTTCTTCATGCGATCTTCTCCCGATCGGACGACGGTGTCTCGGGTGCGGCGTGCGGCGTTTCGGCGGTTGCCGACTCGGATTGCCCCTCGGCGATGTAGGCCACGAGGGCGTCGAGGTCGACGTCGCGGGTGGCCAGTTCGCCGATCTTACGACGGTCGCGCAACACGGCCACGCGCTGAGCGAGGCGCAGGACCTCTTCGAGTTCGGACGAGATGAAGATGACCGCGAGGCCCTTCTCGGCGAGCTCGGCGACCTTGCGTTGGATATCGGCCTTCGCACCGACGTCGATGCCGCGGGTGGGTTCGTCGAGGATGAGCAGTTCGGGGGCGGTGGCGAGCCATCGTGCCAGGAGCACCTTCTGCTGGTTGCCGCCCGAGAGGTTTCGGATGAGGGCGTTGGGATCGGCCGGGCGCACGCCGAGGGCGGTGATGTACTCCTCGACGACCGCCTGCTTCTCGGCCGCGCTGATCTTGCGCAGCGCTCCCCGGCGGGCCTGGATGCCGAGCACGATGTTCTCGGCGACGGTCAGGTCGCCGACGATGCCCTCGGCACGGCGGTCCTCGGACGAGAACGCGATGCCGCGGTCGAGAGCGTGACGGGGCGACCCGGTGCGCGCGCCCGAGCCGGACACCTGCACGGTGCCGTCGTCGGGCCGATCGGCGCCGGCGATGAGGCGGGCGAGTTCGGTGCGGCCGGAGCCCAGGAGCCCGGCCAGACCCACGACCTCGCCCGGGTAGACGTCGAGGTCGACCGGCTCGAGGGCGTTCTTGCGCCCGAGCGACAAAGTGCGCAGCACCGGGGTTCCGGTGCGGTCGATCGGTCTCTCGGCACTGGCGGAGATCGCATCGAGCTCACCGAGCTCGCGGCCGATCATCTTCGCGACGAGCTGCTCGCGGCCGAGTTCGGCGACGGGGTACTCCCCCACCAGGGTGCCGTTGCGCAGCACCGTGAGACGGTCGGAGATCTCGTAGATCTGGTCGAGGAAGTGCGAGACGAAGAGGATGGCCACGCCGCGGTCGCGCAGATCCCGGATGACGCCGAACAGCTGCTCGACCTCCCCGCGGTCGAGACTCGAGGTGGGCTCGTCGAGCACGAGGACCTTGGTGTCGACGACCATGGCGCGACTGATCGCGACCAGCTGCTGCACGGCGATCGAGTGGCTGGCCAGGATCGATCGGGTATCGATGTGCACGCCCAGCTCGGCGAGGTAGGTGGCGGCCGCGGCGTGCGTGGCCTTCCAGTCGACCATGCCGGCGCGACGGATCTCGTTGCCGAGCATGACGTTCTCACCGACGGTGAGGTTCTGGCAGAGGTTGACCTCTTGATAGACGGTGGCGATGCCCGCGGCCTGGGCGTCGGCGGTGGCGCGGAACTGACGCTCGGTCCCGCCGACGCGGATGACGCCTTCGTCGATCCCGTACACGCCGGTCAGGGCCTTGATGAGGGTGGACTTTCCGGCGCCGTTCTCTCCCATGAGGGAGTGCACTTCGCCGGCGTAGAGGGTGAAGTCCACGCCGTCGAGCGCCTTCACCCCGGGGAACTGGATGCTGATGCCGCGCATCGCGACCACGGCTGCCCGTTCGGCTGTCTGCACGGCGACCCGTTCGAATGTCATTGTCGATCGCTTTCTCGGATCGGGAGCGTGCGGGGCCGGTGGATACCGACCCCGCACGCCGGGGAGGATGTTCCGTCGATGCCGGGGTGTCGTCGAGGGGAGTCGACGACGGATCCCTGCGGATCAGTAGGGGCGGCTGTCCAGGACCTTCTTGGCCTGCTCCTGGTCGAACGCCTGGTCCTCGACGATGTAGCTCTTGTCGACGGACTCGCCGGCCACGACCTTCTTCACGACCTCGGCGGTCTTCTCGCCGAGGAGCGGGTTGCACTCGACGATGTAGTTGAACTCGCCGTTGGAGAGGGCGGTCATGCCGTCCTTCACCGCGTCGATGGTGACGATCTTGATGTCGGTGCCGGGCTTGAGACCGGCCGCCTTGATCGCCTCGAGGGCGCCGAGGCCCATGTCGTCGTTGTGGGCGAAGAGCAGGTTGATCTGCGAGCCGTACTTCTGCAGGAAGCCCTCCATGACGGTCTTGCCGTCGGCGCGGGTGAAGTTACCGGTCTGCGAGTCGAGGACCTTGATGTCGGTGCCCTTGATCGCGTCGTTGAAGCCGGTGGCGCGGTCGGTCGCGGCGGACGAACCCGTGGTGCCCTCGAGAACGACGAGGTTGGTGGGCGTCTTGCCGAAGTTGTCGGCGACCCACTTGCCCGCGGTCTCGCCCTCCTGCTTGAAGTCGAGGCCGATCCAGCTCGCGTAGAGGTCGTCGGATGCCGAGACCGTACGGTCTTCGAGGATGACGGGGATGTTGGCATCCTTCGCCTCTTTGAGGACGTCGTCCCAGCCGTCGCTCACGATGGGGGCGAGCACGATGGCGTCGACACCCTGGTTGATGAAGCTGCGGACGGCGGCGATCTGCGCCTCGGGCTTGTTGTCGGCGGCGTTGAAGACGAGGTTGAAGCCGTTGGCCTCGCTGAACGCCTCCTTCATCGACTCGGTGTTGGCGCTGCGCCATCCGCTCTCGGAACCGGTCTGGGCGAAGCCGACCGTGATCTTGTCGCCGCTTCCGCCGCCGGCGTTTCCGCCGCCGCCCGCACCGGCGCAGCCGGTGGCCGTGAACGCGATCGCGCCGACGAGCGCGATGCCCGCGATGATCTTGTTCGCCTTCATGATGAAACCTCCTCGTTTCGCCGGCTCCGATGCCGGTCATGTGATGCAGCCCCTCGGGTGGGCCGTGTGTGAATGTTAGCGCTCACAGAACGAGATGTGTCAAGCAATTACCTCGCACCAAAGGTCACGGATTGATAAATGTGAAGCCTCACACCGTGACGCGATCCCTCCGCGTGATCGCTGATAGCGTTTCGCCGTGTTGCGTCCGAAGGACCGGTCCCCGGTAGAAGCGCTTACCGTCGTAGACATGACTTCGCTTCCGCACGGCGCCCCCGAGGGCACCCCCGCCATCGGCACCTCGGTCTCGGCGGACGACTTCAAGAGGGCCTTCCGCGGTCACCCCGGCGGCATCGCCGTCATCACCGCCTACGGCGAGAACGGCCCCGTCGCCCTCACCGCCTCGTCGGTGTCGTCGGTGAGCGCTGACCCGCCCCTGCTCATCTTCTCGGTGTCGGCCCTGTCGTCGGCGACGCCGACGATCATCGCCGCCGACACGATCGTCGTGCACTTGCTCGACGCCGAGGACATCTCGCTCGCCCGCGCGGGAGCCACCAGCGGCCTCGACCGCTTCGCCGACACCTCCACCTGGTCGCGCCTGGCCACCGGCGAACCCGTGTATCACGGCGTGCGCGCCTGGCTGCGATGCAAGATCGTCAGCCGGATGGATGCCGGCGGCTCCACGGTCATCGCCGCTCAAGCCCTGCAGGTCGACGTCGAGCGCGACCTCGAGCCGGGCGAGCCGGGGGCGGCGCTGGTCTATCACAACCGCGCGTGGCACCGCCTCGGCGAGCACTCGCGACTCGACTGACGCGGTCGTCCGCCGCGGCGAGACCGCGAGTCGACCACGAACGCGTGACATGACCCGCGCTCTCGAGTCGCGTCGCGAGGAGCCGGTGATCTCGACGCGGGAGCGACCCGTCGTGAGCTCGTATTTCGTCGGCTACCGCCGCGCCGGGTCGACGACGCGTCCGCCGTCGCGTCGTCAGTGCGCGGCGGCCCCGCGTCGCGTCAGTCGCGAGATGACGGTCACCACGCCGACGATCACGAGGCCGAGGACGAGGCCGAAGACGGCCGACATCGCGGTCTCGACGATCCATACGATCACGGGCCCGGCGGCCTCGATCGCGTGCGTGATGAGATGGACCACGTCGTAGGGCCCCGACCACAGCGTCTCGGCGAGGTTCTGCAGCACGAGGTGCCCACCGACCCACAGCATCGCGACGGTGCCGATCACGCTGATCACGCGGAAGACCGCGGGCATGGATGCCACGACCCGGGCGCCGAAGCGACGGACCCCGCGCGACGGGCTCTTCATGAAGCGCAGACCGATGTCGTCGATCTTGACCAGCAGCGCGACCGCCCCGTAGACGACCACCGTCATGGCCAGGCCGATGACGAGCAGGGCCCCCAGCGTCATCCAGATGCCGAAGTCGGGATCGAGGCTCGACAGGGCGATGAGCATGATCTCGGTGCTGAGGATGAGGTCGGTGCGGACGGCGCCGAGGACGAGCTTCTTCTCGTCGCGCGGTTCGTCGGCGCCGTGCTCGCCGTGGCTCACGCCGAACCACTCGAGCACCTTCTCGGCACCCTCGAAGCAGAGGAACCCACCGCCGATGATGAGCAGATACGGCAGCACCCACGGCGCGAACGCGGTGAGCAGCAGCGCGATCGGGATGATGATCACGTACTTGTTGATGATGCTGCCGAGCGCGATCTTCCAGACCACGGGCAGCTCACGCGCGGGGGTGAGCCCCTGCACGTACTGCGGGGTCACGGCGGCATCGTCGATCACGACGCCGGCCGTCTTCGCGCTCGCGCGCATGGCGGCGCTGAGGATGTCATCCACAACGGCGAGCAGACCGACCGACATGCGCTTCTCCCGGGGGTGCGAGGGCTACGGCGCACGCGCACCGCAGGCACGACCCTATCGGGCGGGGGCACCGCCTCGACCGGGGTGGCGCGCGGGGTCGCTTCGCGCGAGGGGATGGTGCCAGCGGAGGACATTCCGCGGCGTCAGGTCCCCCGCTCGCCGCTTCTTCTCCTGTCCAGGCGCTGTGTTCCGCGCACGCCCGTGGTTAGGGTGAGGCCAACACGAGCAGCAGGGGGTCGTATGTCGTTCATCACGCGAGGGTTCTCGGGCCGGCGACGGGAGCGCGATCCGCGGCTTCCGCCCGGGCAGACGCTCGTCGGCGACTGGCCCGTGCTCTCGGCCGGCCCGACCCCCGTCGTCGCCGACGAGACGTGGGAGTTCGCGATCGGTAC
>JAKOMY010000029.1 GCA_022702225.1 Microbacteriaceae bacterium
CCGCGTTCGGCGACTACCTGAACGACCTCGAGATGCTGGATGCCGCGGACTGGTCGTACGCGATGCGCGAGGCCCACCCCGAGGTCGTCGCACGCGCCCGCTACCGCGCTCCCTCGAACCTCGACCACGGCGTGCTCACCACGATCGATCAGCTGTTTCCTGACGCCTGAGCGCAGCGAAACGACAGGCGCGGGCCGCAATACGCAGGACGATGTCGACCGGGACGACGTCGACCGCCATGATGACCTCTGAGGTGCGCGGGGGCGCACGAGAACGGTGACATCGACGTCGCCGCGGCACAGGGGGAAAGAACATGACGGAATCGAGCCTGCCCGCAGCCGGGTGGTATCCCGCCGTGCATGCGAACGGCGAGCAGAGGTACTGGGATGGCGCTGCGTGGCTCGAACCCACCGCTCCCGTGCCGACGCCCAGTCCAAAGCAGGGCTTCTTCATCCGGCCGGTGACGCGGCGCACGGGAGTCATCGTGGCCGGCTCCACGCTGGTGCTCGGACTGCTGATCGGCGCAGGCATGGGGTCGACTACCTCGCAGACGCAGGTGGCATCCCTGGCATCCGAGGTCTCCTCGCTCAAGACCGAGGTCACCGAGGCCGCCGAGACCGTCACCGACGCGAGCGCCGACGTCGAGGCCGCTGCCGAGCAGGTCGCGGCGGCGAAGGCCGAGGTCGAGAAGGTGAAGGGGCAGTTGACCGCCTCGAGGTCCAAGATCACCGAGATGGAGACGGCCGCCACCGCGGCACGGGCCGAGCTCGACTCGCGCGCCTCGCAGATCGCAGACCTGCAGGGGAAGGTGTCGGCGCAATCGGCACCCGCACCCGCACCGGCTCAGCCGGTCGCCCCGCGCACGGTCCCCTTCAAGAACTGCAGCGAGGCACGCGCCGCCGGAGCGGCCCCCGTGCACCGGGGGGATCCGGGGTACGGCACGAACCTCGACCGGGACGGTGATGGGATCGGGTGCGAGTAGACACCTCCGACGCCTGAGCGCTCAGACTCCCGACGCCTCCAACGCGGCCGCGAGGTCGGCGCGGAGGTCGTCGGAATCTTCGAGCCCGACCGATAGGCGCAGGTGCCCGTACCGCCGGAACTCCTCCGGGTAGGTCGCCGTCCGCGGCCCGTCGGCGGCGGTGTGCACGATCAGACTGTCGTCGTGTCCGAGTGAGAAGCCCGAGGTGATCAGTCGCAGGTGCGCGACGAAACGGTTCTGCGCCTCGGGCCCGCCGTCGATGGCGAAAGCCAGCATTCCGCCGTACCCCCGTCCGCCGAACTGGCGTCGTGCGATCGCATGCCCCGGGTGGGACTCGAGCCCCGGGTAGGCGACGAACGCCACCCGCGGGTCGGCGTCGAGGAACGCGGCCACTCGCTCCGCCGACGAGAGGTGCTGGCGCAGGCGCAGGGGAAGCGTGACCGAGCCGCGCTCGATCATCCACGCGTTGAAGGGCGAAATCACCCCGCCGACGTCGACCATCGCGTCGGCCTTGATCGGCTCGATGAGCTCGGATCTTCCGATCACCGCCCCGCCCATCGCATCGCCGTGACCGTTGATGTACTTCGTCAGCGAATGCACGACCAGGTCGGCGCCGTCCGCCAGCGGCCGATAGAACGGCGGCGGAGTGAAGGTTGAATCCACCATGAGTAGGGCCCCGGCGGCATGGGCGATCTCGGCGACGGCCGCGACATCGGTCACCTTCGTCGTGGGGTTCGCGATCGCCTCGACGCACACGAGCCGCGTCTCGGGCCGCATTGCCGCGCGGACGGCATCCGGATCCGAGATGTCGACGAAGGTGGCCCGGATGCCGTAGCGCCGAGGAAGCAGTTCCGTCCAGAGCCGCCAGGTGGCTTCGTAGACGACATCGCTCACGACGACGTGATCACCCGCGCTCACGTGGGTGAAGAACACCGCGTGGAGCGCGGCGACGCCCGAGGCGAGAGCCACGGCCTCTTCGCCGCCCTCGAGGGCGGCGAGCTTGCGCTCGAGGGCGAGCTGGTTGACGCCCGTGTTGCGCGTGTAGAGCCCGGGGGCGGTCGCCGACCAGCTGATCTCGCTCGGATCCTCGGGCAGCTCGTACGAGTTCGACATGACCAGCGGAGTGCGCAGTGCCCTCGTGCTGTCGAGCTGCTTCCCGCCGTGGACGGCGAGGCTCGCCTCGGCGAGGGTGTCGCTGTCAGTGCGGTCGGGGCGATCCGCCATCTCCTGTCCTTCCTGCGACACCTGCGAACACGGTGCGCGCGCCTGGATCAGCGTAGCCAGCGGTCATGAACTACTCTGACCTGCGGTCGCCCGAAACACGCGGGCTCGACGACGAATGCGAGAAGCCCCATGAACCGACCCTCGGGTCCCTCCGTCGAGACCGCCGGATCGTCCGAGCCGCGGCAGCTCCGCCGGGCGATGAGCGCTCGGCACCTCGTCATGATCGCTCTCGGCGGTGTCATCGGGTCGGGGCTGTTCCTCAGCTCGGGATACACGATCGCGCAGGCGGGTCCGC
>JAKOMY010000032.1 GCA_022702225.1 Microbacteriaceae bacterium
CACGCTGGACTACCTCGACCCGTGGCGGACGGTGTCGTTCCGCGTACCGGCTCATGACATCCCCGACGTCTTGCGGGCGGATGCCACGGCACGGGCGTTCTCCGCCGCGACCGGGCTCGGAGCGGTCGTCGCCGACACCCTGCGCTCCTCGTGGGAGCAGGCGTCGAGAATGACCGACAGCGAAGCGGATGCCGTGGGGGTCGCCGTCTCGTCTCTCAGCCGCGCACTCTCGCATTCCGCGTCGACCGGATCCGTCAGCGATGAACACGGCGGGGACGAGGAACTGCGTCGCAGCATCGCGCGCCATCTGGAGAGGCACATCCGGTTCGTGGACACTTCACCGTCAGCGATCGCGCGGCACTTCGCCGTCTCGGTGCGCAAACTCCATCAGCTGTACGAGGATGCTCCCCTCACCTTCGGTCAGACCGTCATGCGCGTGCGGGTGCGGGGGTGTGCCGACGACCTGCGCGCGATGCGCGGGCGGATGACGATGACGCAGCTCGCCGCCAAGTGGGGGTTCAGCGACCTGTCTCACCTGCATCGGGCTTTTCGCCACCACCTCGGGCAGACGCCCCGCGAGATTCTGGAGCAGCTCGACGAGGACAGCGCGGCGTGGGAGCGCGCCGGATAGCCATCCGCGGTGGACAGGCGCCGGGCCGGCGACGGGGCGGCCCGTGCAGCCTCGCGAGGCAGGTCGACGGGGACGCTGCGCGAACGTGGGTCGCATCGGTGCGTGGCGTCGGCGAGAGACGCGCTGCTCGATGCCGTCGTAGGCTCGGAACATGACCCGCCTGCACGACCTGTCGCTCGTCGCGCAGGTCGGAGGCCTCGCCGACGGCACGCTCGACCCGCCCGAGCTCACGGCCCATTACCTCGACCGCATCGCCCGGTTGGCCGACCTGGGCGCTTTCGCCGAGGTGACACCCGACGCCGCGCTGCGCCGCGCCGCCACCCTCGACCCCGCCACCGGTCCCCTGTGGGGCGTGCCGCTCGCCGACAAGGACCTCGTCGCCCGCGCCGGCGTCCCCACCCGCTACGGCTCGCGAGCCCGCGTGCACCTCGTGCCCACGGCATCCGATCCCCTTGCCGAAGCGCTGGATGCCGCGGGGGCGATCAACGTGGGAAAGACGAGCACGTCGGAGTTCGGACTCACCGGGTTCACCGAGCCGCTGATCCACGCGCCGGCGCGGGATCCGTGGCGCCTCACGGCCGGGGCGGGCGGATCCAGCGGTGGGGCCGCCGTCGCCGTCGCGGCGGGGCTCTTGCCGGCGGCCGTCGGCTCGGATGGCGGTGGGTCGATCCGCATCCCCTCGGCGACCGTGGGTGTCGTCGGACTCAAACCGTCGCGGGGGCGGCTACCGATCGGATCCGGCTTCGACTCCCCGGACGGCCTGTCGGTGACCGGACCGATCGCCCGCTCGGCAGAGGACGCCGGGCTGCTGCTCGACGCGCTCGTCGGCCTCGCGCCGTTCACGTACGCCACGGCGGCGCCCGGCACGGGGCCGTTCGTCGAGGCCGCCCGGCGGCCACCGGGAGCGTTGCGCGTGGGGATCACGACCGTGTCGCCGTGGGACGACGACGAGGACATCGTGCTCGACGCCGACGCCCGCACCGCCTTCGACACGGCCGCCGCCTGGATCAGCGACGCCGGACATGCGGTGGCGGATGCCGACTGGCATCCCTTCGGCTACGCGTCGCTGTTCCACGTGCTGTGGAGAGCGAGCGCAGCGCGGATCCCGTTGAGCGACGACGACATGATGCTCGTCGAGCCGTTGACGGCGTGGCTCGTCCGCGAGGGACGCCGACTGTCCGCGCTGGACCTGCTCGGCGGTCTGGCCTCGGCGCGCGCGTTCGAACGCCGCACGATCGCCGACTTCGCCGCTTTCGACGCGGTGCTCACTCCCGCGCTGGCGCAGCGGCCGCAACCCGTGGGGGCTTACGCCGGACATGGCCCCGAGCGGACGTTCGCGATGCAGGTGGAGTACGCGCCGTATTCGAGCTTCGTCAACGTCGCGGGGCTACCCGCGCTGACGGTGCCCCTGACGAGGGACGCCACCGGCCACCCCGTGTCCATCCAGCTCGTCGGGCGTCCGGGCGGCGAGGCGACGCTGCTGTCGCTCGCCGCGCAGCTCGAGCGGCGCCGTGGCCCGCTCCCCCACCCGCCCGCCTGGGACGACTGACGCCCATCAGTGCACAGCGCAGGAGATCCGCCCGCGCCGAAGCGCTGACGCCGCTCTGCGGACGGGTCACGGCCGTGGATCCTGTGTCGCGGTCCCGGAATGGCGCCCGTCAGGGCAACAGGCCCGCCGCCGCGAAGGCGCGGGCGTAGATCTCGCGGATCACGCCCTGTTTGCGGGCGTTGTACTCACTCATCAAGCCGTCGGCCGCGACCTCGCGCTTGACCGCGGCGTACCGCTGTCGATCGGCCTCGTCTGCGCGCAGCCAGTCGCGGAAGATGCGGTGCCGCGCCGCCTCGGGACTGTCGGGCGGCCACACGTGCAGGTTGGCGGCCGGCTCCGCCGAGACCAGGCAGCGGTGCCCCAGCCACCACGGCTCGCGCACGCGCAGCACGAATCCGAGCGCCTCGAGGGCAGGGACGAAGGCGTCCTCGTCGTCGGTGTCGGCGACCGTCAGGTCGATGTCGATGATCGGCTTGGCGGCCAGCCCCGGCACCGACGTCGAGCCGATGTGCTCGATCGCGAGGACGCGGTCACCCAGCGCACCGACGATGCGGGAGCGGAGCACCTCGAAGATCTCGGGCCACGCGGCATCCGGATCCACGATCTCGATCTGCCGCACCTGCTCGGCGGGGCCGACCCACGGCGAGAGCCCGGGCGGGGGCGGGGTGTCGTCGAACGACACGATCTGAGCGGCGGTGGGCACCACCCGAGCTTAGGAGTCGGCGAGGGCCGCGAGCCGCGCTTCTTCGTCGGCGGTGATGGCCGACTCGATGATCGGGCCGAGGGCGCCGTCCATCACCTGGTCGAGGTTGTACGCCTTGTACCCGGTGCGGTGATCGGCGATGCGGTTCTCGGGGAAGTTGTAGGTGCGGATGCGCTCGGAGCGATCCATGCCGCGGATCTGCGACTTGCGCGCATCGGCGGCGACGGCGTCGCGCTCCTCCTGCTGCTTGGCGAGAAGGCGGGCGCGCAGCACACGCATGCCGGCCTCGCGGTTCTGCAGCTGCGACTTCTCGTTCTGCATCGACACGACGATCCCGGTGGGAACGTGGGTGATGCGCACGGCGGAGTCGGTCGTGTTGACGGACTGACCACCGGGGCCCGACGAGCGGAAGACGTCGATCTTCAGGTCGTTGGGGTCGATCGCAACTTCTTCGGGCTCGTCGACCTCGGGGAAGACGAGCACGCCCGTGGTGGAGGTGTGGATGCGCCCCTGCGACTCGGTGGCCGGCACGCGCTGCACGCGGTGCACGCCGCCCTCGTACTTCAGGTGCGCCCACACTCCCTGGGCCGGGTCGCTCGAGGATCCCTTGATCGCGACCTGCACGTCCTTGTAGCCGCCGAGGTCGGACTCCGTGCGCTCGAGGAGCTCGGTCTTCCAGCCCATGGATGCCGCGTACTGCAGGTACATGCGCAGCAGGTCGGCCGCGAAGAGGGCGCTCTCGGCTCCCCCCTCGCCGCCCTTGATCTCCATGATGACGTCGCGGGCGTCGTCGGGGTCGCGCGGGATGAGCAGACGTCGCAGACGCTCCTGCGTCTCGGCGACCCGCTCCTCGAGACCCGGCACCTCGTCGGCGAACGCCTCGTCCTCGCGGGCGAGCTCGCGTGCGGCCTCGAGATCATCGGATGCCGAGACCCACGCCTCGTGCGCCGTCACGATCCGCGACAACTCGGCATAACGCCGGTTGACGCGCTTGGCGCGCGCGGCGTCCGCGTGCACGGCCGGGTCGGAGAGCTCTTCCTGGACGGCCTTGTGCTCCTCGAGCAGTCCGCGGACCGACTCGAACATCGCGGGCTCCGACATCGCGTCTCCCGCCCCGATCAGCGGATGCTGTTGTCGTCACCGCCGCGCGCGGGCGCCGGGATCGACTTCTGCATCTGCACGAGGAACTCGACGTT
>JAKOMY010000059.1 GCA_022702225.1 Microbacteriaceae bacterium
GACGTCATCCCGAGCGAGGCCGACACGTCGTCGCGTCTGAGCCGCCGAATCACGGTGGCCACGCCCCTGCTCTCGAGCGCGATGGACACCGTCACCGAGGCGCGCATGGCGATCGCCATCGCGCGTCAGGGCGGTATCGGCATCGTCCACCGCAATCTCTCGATCGAGGACCAGGCCGGCATCGTCGACCAGGTCAAGCGCAGCGAGTCGGGCATGGTCTCGAACCCGATCACCACGAATCCGGATGCCACGGTGGCCGAGGTCGACGCGATGTGCGCGCAGTACCGCATCTCGGGTCTGCCGGTGGTCGATCCCGACGGCGTTCTGGTCGGCATCATCACGAACCGCGACATGCGCTTCGTCTCGGGCTTCGAGCGCCAGACGACCAAGGTCAAGGACGTCATGACGAAGGACGGCCTGATCACCGGGCACGTCGGCATCCACGCCAACGACGTCATCGCGACGTTCGCGAAGCACCGCGTCGAGAAGCTCCCCCTCGTCGACGACGACGGCAAGCTCGCCGGCCTCATCACGATCAAGGACTTCGACAAGAGCGAGAAGTACCCCCTCGCCACCAAGGACGACCAGGGGCGACTGCGCGTGGGCGCTGCCATCGGTTTCTTCGGCGACGCGTGGCAGCGCGCCGAGGCCCTGCGCGACGCGGGCGTCGACGTTCTCGTGGTCGACACCGCGAACGGGCAGTCGGCGGGCGTGATCGACATCGTGCGTCGCCTCAAGGCCGACCCCACCTTCGACCACGTCGACGTCATCGGCGGCAACGTCGCGACGCGCGAGGGTGCCCAGGCGCTCATTGACGCCGGCGTGGATGCCGTGAAGGTCGGCGTCGGCCCGGGCTCCATCTGCACCACCCGCGTCGTCGCCGGCGTCGGCGTGCCGCAGGTCACCGCGATCTACGAGGCCGCGAAGGCGGCGATCCCCGCGGGCGTGCCCGTGATCGCCGACG
This sequence comes from Microbacteriaceae bacterium, assembly GCA_022702225.1. Classification (GTDB taxonomy): domain Bacteria; phylum Actinomycetota; class Actinomycetes; order Actinomycetales; family Microbacteriaceae; genus Microbacterium. Next base: position 965 of record JAKOMY010000059.1, read on the forward strand.
GCGGCCTGCAGTACTCGGGCGACATCGCCAAGGCCCTCGTGGCGGGCGCCGACACCGTCATGCTCGGCTCGCTTCTCGCCGGTACCGACGAGTCGCCGGGCGAGATCGTGTTCCAGGGCGGCAAGCAGTTCAAGCAGTACCGCGGTATGGGCTCGCTCGGCGCTCTGCAGACGCGCGGCAAGAAGACCTCGTACTCGAAGGACCGCTACTTCCAGGCCGACGTCCCCAGCGACGACAAGCTGATCCCCGAGGGCATCGAGGGTCAGGTCCCGTACCGCGGGCCGGTCGCCGCGGTGGCGTACCAACTCATCGGGGGCCTTCGCCAGTCGATGTTCTACGTCGGTGCACGCACCGTCGAAGAGCTCAAGTCCAAGGGCAGGTTTGTCCGCATCACGTCGGCGGGTCTGAAGGAGTCGCACCCGCACGACGTCCAGATCGTGGTCGAGGCGCCGAACTACAAGAAGTAAGCGTCGCAGCGAAGGGCCGGGTGCACGAGTGCCCGGCCCTTCTGCGACCCGGGAGGGCGTCACGAGGTGGGCCCGAATCGCCCGCCGTTACGCTGACGGCATGATCGGACGCAGAAGTCACCCCCGAGCTTCGGTCTCGGCGCGCCGAACGGAGGCCTTCACCGACGGCGTGTTCGCGATCGCCGCGACCCTGCTCGTTCTCGGGCTCACCGACCACCCCGTGGGGGCGCTGGATTCCGACGCGGCGCTCGGTACCGCGCTGGCCGAGCTCGCCCCGACGCTCGCGACGTTCGTCATCGCGTTCCTGGTGCTCTGCCGCTTGTGGATGACGCACGTCGAACAGTTCGAGCACATCGTGCGGGTGGACACCCTGGGCATGTGGTTGAACACGTTGCGGTTGTTGTTCGTCGTGCTGGTGCCGTTCGCGGCCTCCGTCAACTACGGCGGTGAAAACTTGAGACTCGGACAACTCGTCCTGCCCGGGGTGTTCTTGGTGTCGTTGTTCTTCAGCTGGCTGCAATGGCTCTGGGCCGCGCGGTCGGGCGCCGTGGCCGACCTCTCCGCTGTCGAGACGCGCGCCGCCGGGCGGGCTGGTCTCACCGCCGTCGTCGTCGGTGCGGGTGTCGTCGCGCTCAGCCCGTGGCTGGGCTCTTGGGCGTTCCTGCTGTACATCGTCGACGGGCCGCTGACACGCGCGCTGGGTGGCCGACATTCGTCGGTGGACGATCCCGACGGGGATGTCGGAGGGCGCGGGTAGGCTGAGGGGGTGACCATGGAGATCGATCTCGGCCGCGCCAAGCGCGCCCGCCGCGCGTACACCTTCGACGACATCGCCGTCGTGCCGTCGCGGCGCACGCGCAACCCCGAAGACGTCTCGACCGCGTGGACCATCGACGCGTTCCCCTTCGAGATCCCCGTGCTCGGTGCCCCCATGGATTCCGTGGTCAGCCCCCGCACGGCGATCGAGCTGGGCCGCCTCGGCGGACTCGGCGTGCTCGATCTCGAGGGGCTGTGGACGCGCTACGACGACCCCGAGCCCTTGCTGGCCGAGATCGCCACGCTCGCGGATGCCGATGCCACGCGTCGCATGCAAGAGCTCTACGCCGAGCCCATCAAGCCCGAGCTCGTGCGCGATCGCCTCGCCGAGGTGCGGGCCGCGGGCGTCACCGTCGCGGGCGCCCTCACGCCGCAGCGCACGCAGGACCTGTACGAGACCGTGGTCGCCGCGGGCGTCGACCTGTTCGTGATCCGAGGCACCACGGTGTCGGCGGAGCACGTGTCGAAGGTCGCCGAGCCGCTCAACCTCAAGAAGTTCATCTACGACCTCGATGTCCCCGTGATCGTGGGCGGGGCGGCCACCTACACGGCCGCTCTGCACCTCATGCGCACCGGTGCCGCGGGCGTGCTCGTCGGGTTCGGCGGGGGAGCGGCTTCGACCACGCGCGCCACCCTCGGCCTGCACGCCCCGATGGCCACCGCGGTGGCCGACGTCGCCGGCGCTCGCCGCGACTACCTCGACGAGTCGGGCGGACGCTACGTGCACGTGATCGCCGACGGCGGGGTGGGCACCTCGGGCGACATCGTCAAGGCGCTCGCCATGGGCGCCGACGCGGTCATGCTCGGAGTCGCGCTCGCCCGCGCGACCGATGCCCCCGGCCGCGGCTTCCACTGGGGTCCCGAAGCGCACCACCCCAAGCTTCCCCGCGGTCGTCGCGTCGAGGTCGACCGCGTCGGTCCGCTCGAGCAGGTCCTCTACGGCCCCGCTCCGGTCGCCGACGGCACGGCCAACCTCATCGGCGCCCTCAAGAAGTCGATGGCGACCACCGGGTACTCCGACCTCAAGGAATTCCAGCGCGTCGAGGTCGTCGTCGCCCCTTACGGGCACTGATCCCGGAGCCCCATGACCTCCACCCCCACGACCGAGCCGGCTCCGCCGCAGATCTTTCCGCCGACGCTGCGGGAGGTCATGCTGCGGCCGCGCTGGATCGCGCTGCTGGCGTTCTCGCTCATCGTGGCGGGCGCGCTGGCGTGGCTGGGGCAGTGGCAGTTGGGGCGCGCGGTCGACACCGCACCCCCCGAGCCGGGTCAGACCGAGATCGTGCGACCGCTCGCCGACGTCGTCCAGCCGGGCGACTACCTGGCCGAGCCCCTCGTGGGACAGCGGGTCGAGACGAGCGGCACCTGGGTGGCATCCGACTTCATCGTCGTCTCGTCGCGGTACAACGACGACGTCCAGGGCTACTGGGTGACCGGGCAGTTGCGCGTCGCCGGCGCGGCTCAGCCGACGTCGATCGCCGTCGCCACCGGGTGGACGAGCAGCCGCGATCAGGCCGATGCGGCCGCCGATGAGCTGCGCGCCGAGGCCGAGGCCGATCCCACCGCGGTGGTGGAGGTCACCGGCCGTCTCATCTCCGACGAGGGGGCGTCCATTCCTCCCGCCGACGCCGATCCTCTGACGCTCGTGAAGATGTCGCCGGCCATGCTTCTGGGCCGCTGGCACGACACGCAGGGTCTCGATGTCTACCGGCAGTACATCGCGTCGCAGACGGCGATCGGCCCGCTCGACGCGATCGCATCGCCCGCGCCCGATGAGCGCTCGCGCGTCAACTGGCTCAACATCTTCTACGCGGCCGAGTGGGCCATCTTCGCCGGCTTCGCGCTGTACCTCTGGTATCGCCTCGCGCGCGACGCCTGGGAGAAAGAAGTGGAAGATCTCGAGGACGAACAGTCCGAGGCCCTCGCGGCGGGCGCCGCGGAATCCCGCGACTAGACTGGCCTCCATGCCCCGCGCCCCCAAGCTCGCCTCTTTCCCGGCGATCCGCGGAGCCCTGAAGTTCTACCAGATCTGCTCGATCATCACGGGTATCGGCCTGCTGCTGCTGGTCGCCGAGATGATCCTGAAGTACACGCCCATTCACGTGGAGCTGTTCCTCGGCGGATCCGGTGGATTCCTGTGGTTCGCGGATGCCGTGCCCGGCCCCGACTGCCAGTGGTTCTCGCTCTTCGTCCCCGGCGGTAACGGCTGCTCGATCCTGTCGACCGGCGACGGCGTGAACGTCTCGCTGGCGATCCTGGTGGTCCACGGCTGGTTCTACGTCGTCTACCTCATCTCGTGCTTCCGCGTGTGGAGCCTCATGCGGTGGCCGTTCCGCCGGTTCGTCTTCCTCGCCCTCGGTGGCGTGGTGCCGTTCCTCTCCTTCATCCTCGAGGTGCGCACCGCCCGTCGCGTGCGCGCCTATCTCGCCGAGCGTGAGGCCGCGAAGGCCGCCGCTCCCGTTCCCGCCCCGGAAGGCAACCGGTGACCGAACAGACCGAAACGTCCCAGCGCCC
>JAKOMY010000063.1 GCA_022702225.1 Microbacteriaceae bacterium
GCGAGAGCAGAGCGACGAAGGTGGCGACGGATGCCGCGGCGGTGCCGCGCGCTACGCGCGTCGCCCGGGCCTGTCGTCGCATGGAACTCATTGTGTCAGGCGCGGGCGCCCGAGCCGGACGGGTGTCGTCGGCCGGAGAGGAGATACGCCCCGGTGGTCGGAACGAGGACGAGCCGACGACGGCGGCGAGATACCTCGCGGTCGCGTTGCCCATCTCGAGACCCGCCGTGACGAAGCCCGCCCCTAGGCTGAGACCCACCCAGGCCAGGAGGATGCCGTGACCCCACCCCGTGTCGTGATCGCCGGCGCAAGCGGTTTCATCGGCCACGCGCTCGTCGACGCCTTTCGCGCGGACGGCTACGAGGTGGCGACGGTGGGACGGACCGGAGACGCCGTGTGGACGGACGCGGACGCGATCGCGCAGCGGGTCGATGGAGCCGACGTGCTGATCAACCTCGCGGGCAAGATCGTGTCGTGCCGGTACACCGACGCGAATCGCGACGAGATCCTGCGCTCCAGAGTCGACACCACCCGCGCGCTCCGCGACGCCGTCGCGACCGCGGAGCACCCTCCCCGGGTCTGGATGAACGCGTCGACAGCGACCCTCTATCGGCACGAGACCGAGCGGGGCAACGACGAGATGGACGGCGTCACGGGCGAGGGCTTCTCGGTCGACGTGGCGACCAACTGGGAACGCGCCCTGTTCGAGGGGGAGCTCCCCTCCACGCGCCGCGTGGCCCTGCGCATGGCGATCGTGTTCGGCGACGGGCCGGCGACCCGCATCCTCCTGGCCCTCGCGCGACTCGGTCTCGGCGGACCCCAGATCGACAGCTGGTGGTTCCCGCACCGTCGCTACCGCGGAATCGGCCCCCGTCCCACGGGTCCCGTGCGCTCGAGCTGGAGCAGGACGTCGGGGCGACAGCGCTTCAGCTGGATCCACATCGACGATGTGGTGGCATCCGTCCGCTTCATCCGCGACCACGACGAGATCGCCGGGCCGGTCAACCTCTCGGCTCCCGGCGTCACCGACAACCGCACGCTCATGCGCGAGCTGCGCCGCGTCGCCCGCGCTCCCTTCGGGCTGCCGGCTTTCCGGTGGATGCTCGACCCGGCGATGGCGGTGCTGCGCAACGAGCCCGAGCTCGTGCTCAAGAGCAGGTGGGCGGTGCCCCGGGTGCTGACGGAGGCGGGGTTCTCGTTCCGGTACCCGCAGATCGGCCCGGCTCTCGACGCCGTCGTGGCGGTGCGGCCCGCTCGGGCGCGCGATCTCTTCTCACGCTGACTACCGGAACGCACGCCGCCCCCGCACCGACGGAGGTGTCGGACGGGGGCGGCGTCGAACGATCCCGCGAGGGGGGACCGGAGGTCAGACCTGACGGCGGATGAAACGCATGAGCGCGGCGACGATCCCGATGATGAGGATGATCACACCGATCCACAGCAGGAACTTCACGGCCTCGACGAAGATGCCGAGGAACAGGAGCACGAGGCCCACGATGACGAGGATGATGGCGAGAGCTGGCATGGGCCCCACTCTGCTCCGATATCGGGCCCCGCTCCCCGGCCTTGACAGGGCGAGCGGCCCGCGACACTGCGCGTGTCAAGACCGCTACGGGCTCGGCATCCGGGGTCTAACGTCGGGGACACCAACCAACCCAGGAGGCGGCAATGGCCGAGCGCGACGTCAACGGACACGACTCAGGACACGGCACCGGGCCCACGGAGGGCGAGTACACCGACGTACAGTTGCCCGACGGCACCGCCGACCGCGGGAGCTCCGACCTCGCCGGTGAGTACGTCGACCACGAGAACGCCGACGGGAGCGAATCGCGGCCCCGCTCCGACGAGGCCGGCGCCTACACCGACGTCGAGCGGCCCAGCGGCCGCGAGGCGCGCGAGAACGTCGACGACCCCGGCGAGTACACCGACCGCGATCGCTGAGACGTCAGCGTTCGAGCGTGCGACGCGGGTCGGCCCGGTACGCGCGGTGATAGGCGTCGACGAAGGCCGCGGCGTCGGTGAATCCCCATCGGGCGGCGATCTCGCCGACGCTGACGCGGGTGGGATCGGCATCGACCAGATCGGTGTGCGCCGCGCTCAGCCGGGCGGCGGAGAGGTAGTCCTCGGGCGTCGCGCTGAGCTGGGCGTTCGCGACGAACGCCCGACGCAGGCCCGCGACCGAGGTCCCCACGGCGCGGGCGACGTCGTCGATGGTGACCGGCAGCGAGGCGTGGTCGTCGATCCACGACGTCGCCGAGGTGTAGATCGACGCCTGCTCGATCGCCGACGCCCGGCGCTCGCGGGGGTCGCCGACGAGAGGGAAGGCTTCGAGGGTCGCGGTCGCCAGAGTGCGGCGCACGTGGGCGCGCACCAGCGGCTCGTTCAGCAGAGGCACCTGCGTGAGCGACCAGCGCACCGTCGCGAGCCAGTGGTCACGCAGGCGGCGCGACACGGGGGCCGTGCCGGTGAAGCGCACGGCGAGTTCGTCGTCGCCGTAGATCGCCCGCGCCGTCTCGGTCAGCCAGCCGGTATCGAAGGCGATCAGGCGCAGGTCGGTGTCGTCCGGGCGACCGATCAGTTCGTGGCCCGGCTGCACCAGGCCCGGCTCCACGCTGTACTCCCCCGTCTCGGACCCGATGGTCCATGCGTATCCCGGCGTCGATGTCGCGAAGTAGAACCGGTCCGCCTCGAAGACCACCTCGGCGCGGCACTGCCAGATCAGTCGGCGCATCGAGAACGCCGTGTCGCCGACCGCGTGCTCCGCGAAGGTGCCGCGATCCGCTTGCACATCGACCTGCCCGTACTGCGCTTGCAGCCAGGCTTGCGTTTCGGCGACGTCGCTCGTGCGGACGCTGGTGTCGAAGAATTCGTTCATGAAGAGGGGCGTCGACCGCCGGAAAGGCGGGGCGCTCCTGCTCATGATAGTTATCCCGAAGCCTCCCCCTCGAAAGGACCCCGATGGCCGACTCTGCCTCCATCCGCCCCATCGACACCGACGACGCGGGTGAGGTGTTGACCATCCAACGCGCCGCTTTCGCGAGCGAGGCGCTCATCTACGGCGATCCCGACATGCCTCCGCTGACGCAGACCCTCGAGGAGCTGCGCGCGGAGCTCGTCGAGAACCTCGGATGCGTCGCCGTCACGGATCGTCGCATCGTGGGGGCCGTTCGCGCTCGTCTCGACGGCGAGCTGCTGCTCATCGGTCGTCTCGCCATCGCTCCCGACCAGCAGGGCGAAGGCCTCGGCACGCTGTTGCTCGCCGCCGTCGAGGACCGCGGCCGCAAAGCGGGAGCCACCGAGGCCGAGCTGTTCACCGGCGCACTCAGCGAGGCCAACCAGCGTCTGTACGAGCGCGAGGGGTACCACCGCTCCGAAGAGACCGCCGACGGCGAGATCTTCTACCGCAAAGCGCTGCGCTGATCGCCCGCCCGTGCGTTGAGACCGCGGATGCCGAGGGGGCCGCCGCCCGAATCCGGACGACGGCCCCCTCGCGTGCCGCTTACGGCGTGGGCATGCCGCCGTTGACGTTCAGCGTCTCGCCGATGACGTAGCTCGACTCCGCCGAGGCGAGGTAGACGTACGCCGGCGCGAGCTCGGCCGGCTGACCCATGCGTCCGAGCGGGGTCTCCTCGCCGAACTCGTCGACCTTCTCGTCGGGCTGGCCGTCGGTCACCTGCAGCGGCGTCCAGATCGGACCGGGAGCCACCGCGTTCACGCGGATGCCCTTCGGGGCGAGCTGCTGGCCGAGAGCCTTGGTGAAGGTGTTGATGGTCGCCTTGGTCGAGGCGTAGTCGACGAGGATCGGCGCCGGAGAGTAGGCCTGGATCGACGTGGTGTTGATGATGGTGGAGCCGGGCCGGAGGTGCGGCACCGCCTCTTTGCAGATCCAGAACATCGCGTAGACGTTGGTCTTGAAGGTGTCGTCGAACTGCTCGTCCGACAGCGTGGTGATGTCCTCGTTGAAGATCTGCTTGCCGCCGTTGTTGACGACGATGTCGAGCCCGCCGAGCCCCTCGACCGCTTCCGCGACCAGGGTCTTGGCGTACTCGCGCTCACGCAGGTCGCCCGGGATCTGCACGACGGTCGCGCCCGCCTCGCGGAGGATCCCGGCGATGCGGTCGGCATCCACCTTCTCCTCCGGCAGGTAGGACATCGCGACCGAGGCGCCCTCGCGGGCGAAGGCGATCGCGGTGGCCGCACCGATGCCCGAGTCGGCTCCGGTGATGAGGGCCTTACGCCCCTCGAGACGTCCGCTGCCCGCGTAGGTGTCCTCGCCGAGCGCGGCCTTGGGCGTCAACTCGGCGTCGAGGCCGGGCTCTTTCTGATCCTGCGACTGCGGGTCGATGTCGGCGTAGAGCTTCGCCGGGTCGGTGAAGGTGTACTGCGTGCTCATGGCGAGTCCTTTCAGAGGGGATGGATGCCGGGACGGGGCGCCCCGGCGGAGGTTCAGCGGTCGCCGAGCTCGGCGTCGTCGATGAGCTCGCGGATGACGAGGGCGGCATTGATGAGGGCGAGGTGGCTGAGCGCTTGCGGCAGGTTGCCCCAGAACGCCCCGTCGGCTTCGGCGATCATCTCGGAGTAGATGCCGACGTCGTTGCCTTGGGCGACGAGCGCGTCCATCGCCTCGATGGCCTCGTCATGACGGCCGACGCACGCGAGAGCGGTCGCCCGCCAGAAGGCGCAGGCGACGAAGGTCTGTTCCTCCTGGTCCATGCCGGTGTACCGGTAGACGAGGTGGTTCTCGGTCGTGAGTCGTTCGGTGATGGCATCCAGCGTCTTCGACATACGCTCTCCCCGGTCGAAGCCGGTGGGAGCGTGCAGCAGCACGGATGCATCGAGGTCCTGGCTGCCCGGGGCGATCGTGTACGCCTCGAGCTCTTGCGACCAGCAGTGCTCGTCGACCCACGCGTGGATGCGATCGCGCTCGGCGCGCCAGCGGTCGCCGTTGTCGGGGATGTGCCCGCCGCCGGCCAACCACTGCGCGTCGTCGAGAGCCTTCCAGCAGCCCATCTTCGACGAGGTGTAATGCCGCAGCTCGGGCAGTTCCCACATGCCGGAGTCCTCGCGGCGCCACAGGTCGCACGTGCGGTCGGCGACATCGGCGAGCAGGCGTCCGGTCTGGATGTCGAGCCGATTGCCCGCCTCGACGTAGGTGCGGCACAGCGCGATGAGGTCGCCGTACACGCCGAGCTGCAGCTGCCCCTGCGCGGGATTGCCGGTGACGACGGGCTGATTGCCGTTCCACCCGGGAACGTCGTGCTTTTCGAGGCCGATCTCGGCGTCGCCGTCGAGGGTGTACATCACCTGCACCTCGGGCCCGTTCTTGCGGATCGTGCGCAGCAGCCACGAGATCGCCGCGTGGGTCTCTTCGCGCAGACCGAAGCCGACCCACGCGTGCGCGGTGTAGGCGAGGTCGCGCACCCAGGCGTAGCGGTAGTCCCAGTTCTTGCCACCGCGTGGGTTCTCGGGGAGCGATGTCGTCGCCGCGGCCGCGATCGCACCGGTGGGACTGAACAGCAGGAGCTTGAGAGCGAGCGCGCTGCGCTGCACGTCGTCGGCCCAGGGGCCGTCGTACGAGAACTCATCCGACCACATCGCCCACCCGTCGGCGGTGCGGTCGATCCCGCGGTCGACGTTCTGCGCGTCGGGGATGCGCAGGGGTTCCCCCTCGGTCGCGGCGATCACGAGGAGATGACGCGAACCCTCCGCGGTCGTGAAGCTGCCGTCGATGCTCTCGTTGCCGGCATCCGGTTCACCATGGATGCCGTGTTCGTGGCCGACCACCGCGAGGGAGACGTGCCCGATGCGCATGACCGAGAAGCCGTCGATGCGCTCCGTCCAGGGGGCGGCCGAACGCAGCATCGTGCCCGGTTGCACGCACCAGGCGAACTCGACCTCTCCCGTCACGCCCTCGACGCGGCGCGCGAGCTCCGCCCAGGGCAGCCGGCCCGCGATGCCGGTGACCATCGCGTCCGTGAGGGTTGCGGTGCCTGTCTTGGTGGTGAAGGTCGTCTCCAGAACATTCGTCCTCGGGATGTACCGGCGACTCACCTCGTACTCCCCCACGGGCGCCAACCGGATGCACCCGCCCGCGGCCTCGTCGACCAAGCGCGCGAACACCGGCCGCGAGTGGATGTTGGGCAGCGGCAACCAGTCGACGGAGCCGTCGAGACCGATCAGGGCGACGGTACGCCCGTCCCCGATCGCGGCGTAATCGCGCAGCGGTCGGGACGGGGAGGGAGGCGTGGGCACGTTCTCACGCTAGGAATGACGCCCTCCGCTCAGGCCGGGGTTGTCGGATCGGACGGGAGCGGCTACGGACAGGCGTCCGATTACCCCTCCTCCGCCGCACTCGCAACCCCCGTCGGGCGCTCCGGCTTCCCGCCTAACGTCGCTATCGACCGTGAGTGAAAGGAACGCGCATGTCCACCACCACCAAGGACGCCCCCACCAAGAACCGTCGTCGCCCGGCCCGCGGCGGCAGCGGTCCCGAGACCACCGACGAGCAGAACGCCGAGAAGGGCTTCCAGGCCTCGGAGAAGCTGACCGACAGCCTGCAGGCCGTCCTCGTCGACCTGATCGAGCTGTCGATCCAGGGCAAGCAGGCCCACTGGAACGTCGTGGGCAAGAACTTCCGCGACACCCACCTGCAGCTCGACGAGATCATCGACGCCGCCCGTGAGTTCAGCGACGAGATCGCCGAGCGCATGCGTGCCCTGCACGCTCTGCCCGACGGGCGTAGCGACACCATCGCCGAGACCACCACCCTGCCGGAGTTCCCCCAGGGCGAGGTCGACACGGCCGAGGTGATCGACCTCATCACCGAGCGTCTCGACGCGACCGTCGGCACCGTCCGCGACGTGCACGATGACGTCGATGACGAAGACCCGACCAGCGCCGACATCCTGCACGGCGTGCTCGAGCGCCTCGAGCAGCTGTCGTGGATGGTCAGCGCCGAGAACCGCGTCGCCCGCAAGTCGTAA